>JAZUMX010000080.1:0-1865 GCA_045603865.1 Thermoguttaceae bacterium | reverse complement strand
TGTTGCCGGTCGAGGCGCAAGCCGCTCGTTTGGCGCCGACCAGATTCGCGTGAGTCAACGCGGCGGTCATGCCGTTGTCTTTGAAACTCCCGGACGGGTTGAGACCTTCGTACTGCAAGTACAGATTCCCGGCGTTCATGCCGACGTACGGCGCGACTTTATCCGCCTGCTGAAGAACCGTTTGTCCTTCTCCGATCGTCTTGCATTTGTCTTTCGGCACGAACGGGAGCAGTTCATGGAATCGCCAGACGCCGCTGAACGACGTCGGAACGGACCGCTCGCTCCATTTCTTCTCGAATTCCTTGAGGCTTTTCGGGACGGGCAGTTTATTCCATTCGTACTCAACGTCCAGCAACCCGCCGCAGGACGGGCAGGAGGTCAACACTTCGGAAATATCGTGGGTTTCTCCGCAGAGAATGCATTTCTGATACGCAGTCATGGTTTAAGGCAGGGGTAAATGGTTAAAATTGTCATTATTATATATAACATTATATCCTCAAACAAGAAATTGACAAGCCCCAGCAAAGAAAGGGGGAGAGAAAATGAAAGGCGGTAAGCGATACGGAGGGTCGACGTCCTCGTCGACCGCAGGCGTCCTCGCCTGCATTCGCCGTCAGGCGAAAAAAAATGGATTACAACAGTTTGTTTTCAACGGCGGCAGAGGACTGCCGCGATCCGTGCTTATCCATGGTTTTCAGCGGGACATTGGTTAAGGCGGCGTCAAGCCGCCGCAATCCCAGACCGTCACACTCATTCGTCAGCCTCAACTGTTACGCCGTTCGATTTCCAGTCCAGCGCCAGATTGAGATCGCTTTCATCTGGATTGTCAATGAGCCATTGCGCCAACGTTGTAACAACTTTGGACTCGATAATTCTCTGCAGCGGTCGGGCGCCCATATGCTCGTCAAATCCGAGTTCAATGAGTTTGTTGATTAACCGCGTCGCCGGTTGAAGCTGAATATTGCGTTCTCGAATTCCGCTTCGATTGCCAAGCGCAGACAGTTCCAGTTTAACAATCGCTTTAGAAGCAGTCTTGTCCAGTTTGTTGAACGCAATAATTTTATCAATTCGGTTGAAAAATTCCGGACGGAAGAACTGTTCTACAGCCTTAATGTATCTGTTTTGACGAGCGGAATCCTGCTGATCGTCCAGATCAATCGAGCCTGTAATCTGCCCGTCGCTGGTTTGGAAAGCGTTTTCGGGATTCTCAAGCGTTACATTCTCGTTATCGTGAGCGATAAATCCATGACTGTCTTTTTTGTCGCTTCCCAGGTTGGACGTCATGACAATAATTGTATTTTTGAAATTCGTCACCCTGCCCTGTCGATCCTGCAAGCGTCCTTCATCCAAAAGATTGAGAATGATGTCGAACACGCCGCTGTCCGCCTTTTCAATTTCATCAAACAGAACAACGGAAAACGGATTCTGACGAACCTGTTCGATAAGCTTGCTCGGCGAGCCGTCCGGCTTTTCCAGTATCGCCTGAGCCGTCCATGGAAGGGAGTACTCGCTCATATCGAGGCGGATAAAGCGGTCCGGCATTTTTTCGTCTGTTTGATCAATCCTTTGATTTCCAAACAGATATTGGGTCATGGTTTTCACCATTTGGGTTTTTCCGACGCCGGTTGGACCGCAAAAGAGGAACGAGCCAATCGGACGTTTGGGATTGTTCATCGCGGTTTTGAACCGGAGAATCACATTCGCGATTGCGCCGCACGCCTCCGGCTGACCGATAATTCGTTGTGACAAATCCTTGAATATCTGGCGGTACGACAGCGTCATTTCGTCGCGAAAGAGCCACTGCGGCATTCCGGTATGGGTCAGAAAGTCGTCATAGAGATTGTCTGTCGTGTACGATTTTCCTT
>JAZUMX010000079.1:0-1582 GCA_045603865.1 Thermoguttaceae bacterium | reverse complement strand
TGTTCATACGTTTTTATTGCCGTTGACAAAAAGATTGCCCCTAAATATGCAAATATAATCTGATTAAATAACAAAATTAACGATTGATTTTCTCTTTTCTATTAAAAAACTTGAAAAACTTTAGCATTTCTTTGAACTTTTTAAAAAAATTTTAGAAAATCTGTTATTTGGGGTCTGTTCGATCCGTATTTTTAGAGTATATTGAGTAGAATATTTAATATATAATTGTAGTAGTATTTAGATTGAAGAATTATCACATTACAGAACAGATAAATGGAAAATAAACCGAATAACCGTCCTGACGATTCCGAAAGAGACAACGACTCTCCCAATTCGCGAATGGAGAACAACAAAAATTCTGACAGCGAAGGCCGCCCGCCGCGACAGGGGATTCCCTTTTTTGTCGTTTTGCTCATTATTGCGATTTTGATTTTCCTTATGCCGTCCAGCTGGTCTGGAAATCAGGAAGGGGAAATTCCGTACGGCATGTTTATCGAACAGCTTCAAAACGATAACATCGCCAAAGTCGAGATGGTCGGGGCTAAAATTACCGGCGAGTTCAAAGATCCGCCATATAATCCGGAATATTTAGAGTATTGTACGAGTAAAGGTTTGCCTTTGCCGCCCGACGCGATTAAACCGGAACAAAAGGCTGAAGAACCCGCGTCGGCAGAACCGACTCCGTCAGAATCTGCTCCCGCCCAGTCTGCGCCTGCTCAACCCGAAAAACAGCCAGCGGAAGCAAATCCTTCTCAATCCGCCCCTGTTGAGCCTAAAAGCGAGGTTTCCAATGCACAACAAGCGGAAAAAGCAGCTGCGGAGTCAAAAACGGCGAAAGAATCTAAACCTGCCGCGACTGCAAAGCCTGCTGCTGAAACAAAGAAGAATGATTCTTCAAAGAAAGAATCGGATAAAAAGGTCAAACGGGGCATTTTCCTTCGCACTCCGTCGGAAAAACTGGGGAAAAAGTTCTTTTGCATCGCCCCGGTTTTGACTTTGCAGGACAATTCCGTCAACCAGCTTTTGACCGAAAAGCTGGGAGAGAATTATTCTGCATCGGAGCCGGCAGACTATTCCAACTATTTGGCTATCCTGTACATTGTCATTACAGTTGGCATTTTCATTTTCATTCTGATTATGATGAGACGCTCTCGGGAACAGATGGGCGGCGGATTCATGTCGGGCTTTAGCCGATCTCCAGCCAAAAAGTTTGAACCTTCTCAAGGTCGCACCACGTTCAAAGACGTTGCCGGTCTGGACGGGGTCAAAACCGAACTGGAAGAGATAGTTGAGTATTTGAAAAATCCTGAGAAATTTGCCCGACTTGGCGCTCGAATTCCCAAAGGCGTTTTGCTCAACGGTCCTCCCGGAACCGGTAAAACCCTTTTGGCGCGAGCTGTTGCCGGGGAGGCGGACGTCCCGTTCTTCTCTATCAACGGTTCGGAGTTCATTCAGATGTTTGTCGGCGTCGGCGCCAGCCGCGTTCGCGACCTGTTCGGATCAGCCAAAGAACAGGCTCCTGCGATTATTTTCATCGACGAAATCGACGCAGTCGGGCGCCTTCGAGGCACCGGCGTTGGCG
>JAZUMX010000078.1:0-2587 GCA_045603865.1 Thermoguttaceae bacterium | reverse complement strand
CAAAAAACTTTTTTTTGTCTATTATGTATCCTGATAGCGCTATATATTTGCGGCATCCAATCGTTATTTGTCGGGTCGATTCGTTATCGACTTCCGGCGATGTGGGCGCTTTGCGTATTAGCGTCTGGAAAAGACAATCGGTTGGGTAAATAGAATTCGCATTTAATAATTCGCCTCCGCCCTGCCTGCGCCGCAAAAGCCCCCTTAGGACGAATGTCTAAAGCATTACTCAAACTGCTGAAATTTTCAATTCGAACGATTATATCTTTAATCGGTTTGAGCGCTTTAGTTATACTCCCGCTTTTTATACTGAATATAAATACACTTATCCGTTCTAACGCTCTTACTCAGCTGAAAGAGCAGTTTCCCAACGCCGTTGTGAATTTGCAATCAGCAGAGTTTATTCGCGGTCAGGGAGTTCGTCTTCGCGGCTTGCGAATCCGATTTCCGAAAAGCGCGTTTATCAATTCTGAAACCAATCCGGTTAAAGAGTCGGAGCTGGTTTTACCGAATTCCAAAAGCGGTCTGTACGATTTTGTTACAGTGGAAGAAATGTACATTGCAACAAAACAGTCAATAAAAGACCTTTTAATGAACGGTCTGTCGATAGAACGGGTTCAGCTTCGCAACGCAGACATTGTACTCTATCCGGTCGATAAAGAACGCTGGAACTATCAATATCTTCATTTTACAGCCGCCAAAAAGCGCGCGCCGTTTCGAGAGGTGGAACTCAACGACGTCGATTGTCATATTCGAGACTATCGCCGCGAAGATGCGATATACGAACTTCGCGACATCAAGGCGAAAATGACGCTCAAATCGGAAAACGAGTACGACGTAATCGGAGTTATGACGGGAGATTACGCTCGTTCAGTGGTCTATTCCGGTCGAATCAATCTGAGTAAAAAGCAGATGTTTTTTGAAACGGACGTCAAGCAATGCGAGTTATCCGACAGATTGTATAACGCATTGCCTCTGGAAGCGCTGCCGCGAGACGAAATCGCTCATAAATTGAGAGAATTTCGACTGATTAAAAACGTTACTGGAATTATGTCGTCAAAAGCGTATTTTTCCTACGACGATTTCGCCCAACAGGGGCAAAAGCTGAAATATCGAATTGTCGGAGAAGTCGTCAACGGTCGATGGGACTGGAGCGCTTCTTCTGAACCTCTGACTAACATTCGCATCAAATACGACGTTACAGAAAAAGAAGCAAACATTACGTCTTTTTCCGCCAACATGGGCGCAGGCAAAATTCAGATGTCCTATCGACAATGGACATACGAGGAAAACGCCCCAAAAGAAATTGCGTTCAAAGTTGAAAACATACAGCTAAACAATCAATTTCTGTCGCAATTCCCTCAGCTTCCCCAAAAAACGGCAGACGTCTGGAAATCCATTCAGCCGTCAGGATTGATTACGGCTGACGCCCGGATAAAATTCGACGGCCGAACCTGGACGCCAAACGTCAAATTGCAGTGTCAAAACGGGGCGGCGCTGTACGACAAGTTCCCCTATCCGTTATCCAATCTTACAGGAACGATCGAACTGAACAACCAAACGCTCCAAATCAACCTCGTTGACAGCTCCAACATTGTTTTGGACGGCAAATTTGCGATTCCCTCAGAGCTGTTTGTCAAGTCGAACAACGCTGTCAGCGCTGCAGATGCGAATAATTCCCTGTTCGCAAAGATGACCGGCTATTTTCAGGTCAAAGCCAGAAACGTCGCGATTTCCGACAAAGTCGTCAACGCCTGTCCGGAAAAGGCGCAGGAGTTGATTCGTCAATTTGATCCAAAGGGGACGTTCAACGTCGACGTGCGTCTGGACGTTCACGGAAACGAAACGCCGTTAGATTTTATCATCGATATTGCTCTGATCAATTGTTCCGGACGTTATGAACAATTCCCGTACCCGCTTCGCAACCTCAACGGCAGATTGTACATGAAAAACCATCTGTGGACGTTTGAAAATCTGACCGTCAATACAACGCCGGCAAAAATGACGGGGTCTGGAAGAGTCAACTTGCAGCCGGATCAGCCGCACGACTTTTTCCTCAATTTGAAAATGACGGACCTGCCGGTCGACAGGGTTTTGTCGTCTTCCATGCCAGAACAAAACGCCAGGCTCATCAACGAACTGGGAATTACAGGCTCTGTCAACGCTCAAGTTGACATTGCCATGCGTTTAGACGTCGATAAAAGCCCTAAACTGCAAATTCACGCCGTTCCGACCGACAAAGATTTCAGTCTTCGAGCGAACTCGTTTCCTTATCGTCTGGAAAAAGTCTCCGGAACTATTGAATACGAAGACGGGCGATTTACCATTAAAGATTTCACCGGGCGTCATAACCAGACTCTGGTATGCTGTCAAGTCGACGGCATGGTTATTCCAGGAGTCGGCTGGAAAGCAAAGCTGTCCAAAGTCGCTGTTGACCGTCTGAAAATAGACCGGGATTTAATCGAAGCGATTCCCGAATCCATGCGAAAAACGCTGACGTCCTTAAACCTGAACGGCCCGCAGCATTATCGCGGCGAAATTGACTTGAATTACAACGGTAAAATTCATACGCCGTTATCGGCTCAAT
>JAZUMX010000077.1:0-9801 GCA_045603865.1 Thermoguttaceae bacterium | reverse complement strand
CGCGGTGAAAAATGGAGTTCTGATAGAATTTCTCCTGGTAGCCGTCGTTAAAAGTGATATCCGTATCGGCTAACGTAAGGATGTGTTCGACCGTGTTGGGCGCTTTGTCGGCAAACAACTCGAAAAGCATTGTCGAGTCTTCGCCGTTGAGAATGTCGTTCCCTTCCTGATAAACCGTCAGTTCCCAGTACGGGTTGCGCGTATTGAAATACGCCTGTTTTTGCGCCGTTGACATGCCGGTTTTCCAGGCGGTGCCGACAGACAGGTCGCAAGTCAGATTCCCGGAAACAACTTCCACCTTGTAATAAACCGCGTCGCCGTCAGCGTCGGTTGACGTCAGCGGAATGTACCACGGCGAGTTGGTCGTTATATCGTAAACGGTGGAATCCAGCGTCAAAACCGGCGCGACGTTGAGCATGGCGCGTTCTTCCAAAAGCTCCATACGAAGCGGCTGAGGTTTATACCCTGACTTTTTGGAGGAACTGCGGAACGACTTGAACAAGCGGGACAACCAGTTTTTTTTCGGATTTTTCATAATGAACAGTGAATACGTGTTTTTTTACGGAACTGCAGCCAACGCAGAGCTGTCAATATAATATATAATTCCCTATCGTCATTTTGATGTATTATACTATAAAAAGTTCCTATAGAAAATCAGATTATCAAAGATATTACGTAGTTTTTATGAATAATTTAAACAGACTTGAGAAGATTTTCCGGTTTCGTAAAATAGAAACGCTTTTTATATAGAAAAATTATAGAAGTCAATTAAACAACCTCTGGTATTTATAAAAATAATTGTATAATATAGTATCATGGCAAAAGAGATGCTGTTTTCTGTAGTATGTCCAACGTGCGAGGCAAAAATAGGAGTTCACGACAAGCGATTGATCAATCAACTTGTCCAATGTCCTAAATGCGGCAGCATTGTCCAGCTAACGCCGCCTGACGGATACTCAAATAGAGAGACTTCGCCTCAAAAGACAGAAGAAAAACAGGAAAAACCTGCTCAGCCGCCAGCAAAACCAGGCGCGCAACCCCTTTCAGAGCAAAAGGATAAGAACGCCCAGCCTGTCCATTCGCCATCGTCTGTTCCAGTCGCTCCGCCAATTCCAGTTCCACCGCCTGCGTCCATTCCCGTTCCGCCGCCGGTTTCAATTCCAGAGCCGATTGCGCCATCGCCGCTTATGCCAGAACCGATGTCGCCGGGAGGGTTTAACGCCAATTCCTCTGCGGGCGGAAAGAGTTTTTCTCAACGCGTTGGTTCTTTATCAGAAAAGCTGCCTTTCTGGGCGCCGTATCTCGTTATTGGAACAGGCGTTATAGCGTTAATTACAATTCTCGTTCTTTTCTTTTTCAGCGCTTCCAGGAAAGACGAAAATAATAACAGCCAACCAGCCGAAGAGAATAACGTTTTCACCCAGGATTACGAAAACCAGGACTACGACAGTCCTCCGACCGAACCGCTGCATCATGCGGAACATAGCAATGCGATCCATGATTCTGACGAATCGAATAACGAGAATGCAATTGATAACCAAAGCATTCACGATGAAAACGAAAAGACAGAGGACGTTGATCCGCCTGCAGACTCTTTAGATAATACTGAAGATTCAAATCAGAATACTGAACCTGCAGAAAACGTTGACAATATTGCCGACCCCAACAAAGGCGCTGACGAATCCCAGCCGGAGGATGACGACGAAAATCCATTTCAGGAGGTTGACGAACCTGAAGCGGACGCCCCTCTTGAAGACAATAGCCCTCTTGAAAACAATAACGACGCTTTGGCGGATGAAGACAACATAACTCAAGAGATTTTAAACAATAACGATTCCGGTTCCGGAGCGAATCCTGATGAGCGTAACGAGTCAGATTCGGAACCGTCTTCTATTCCCGGTTTAGACGTTAAGCTGACGTCAATTACAATTCGCGAACTGAAATTGTCGCAGTGTTTGCAGACGATTCGGGAATTGGGAGATCTGCCGATGGAAGTCAACTGGGATTCTCTTCGCAGAAATGGAATCAGCGCCGACGATAAAATTTCCTGGACGGGCAAAGATGTAACTCTTCAGACTGTTCTGTCTGAAGTGTTAGCGCAGCGCGGACTGATGTTCAAAATAAACGAAGAAGGAAAAATCGTATTTGTTCCTCGCGTCAGCGCCAACGCCCATTCAGATTCAGGCGTCAATTCCGGACAACATGGCGGTTCCGCAATGGTCAAAACGCCGTACAGCGTTTCCGATCTTGTGGGACATTCGCCAGAGCAGACCGCCCAACTGGTAAAATCCATTCGGGAATTTCTGTGTCCTGGGGACTGGAAGGAAGTCGGCGGACAGGGAACGATTGTTTCCTCTGGAGGCGGCAGCGTTGTCATAACGCAGTCTCAGCAAAATCAATGGATTATTTCTGATTTTCTGGATCGTCTTCGTCTGGCGCGGCGCCTGGCTCCTTTGAATAACAGAGACGCGTCTTTAGAACCGATGTCCGTTCGCGCTCAAAGCGCTTTGAAACGAAACGTTGGAATAAACTTTCAGCCGTCGGCAGATTTAAAAACCGCGTTATCGGAAATTGGTCAAAGAATAGGCGTCAACATTTTACTGGACGAACCGTCTTTGAAAATTGAGGGCATATCCGCTCAATTCCCAATTTCATTTGACGCTCGCGAGATGTCGTTGGAAGAAACCTTCAATCGAATTCATGAAGAAACCGGGTTGACGTATTTGGCGCAAACGCCCAATTCTTTTATTGTTACTACAGCGCAGGGCGCCAAGTCCTTGATGACCGTCGAATTCTATCCGATAGCCGACCTGGTTTCTATCGGATTAACGCCTGCGGTTTTAATGGAGCAGATAGTCAAGTTTGAGCCGAAATCGTGGAAATCTCAGGACTCCGCCAGCTTTGGACTGATTGACTTTGACGCCAATTCAGACTGTTTAATTGTTCGTCAGTCCCCGACCGTTCAATCGAAAATTACCGAGTTACTGACTCAACTTCGGGCGCGTCTGAAAGAAAAGCAATAACCTTACCGTTCATCGTTTCTAAAAAATGAGGCGATTGCGCTAATAACGAATCGCCCCCCCTCCTTTATATTTGTTGAGACGATATAATATAAACGTCGTGCAAACAGTTCACGGCTTGCATTTTCCACGTCAATAAAGCGTGGACAACTCCAACCCTCAACAGTTATGAACGCTATGAAACAAAACGAGGCTCTCAACGCGGTTAAACAGGCGCAAGAAGCGGGAATGATTACAGCGGATTCGGAAAAGAACATCACGCGATGGCTGACGGAATCGCAGTTTGAAGCGTACTTCGATACGCTTGTCGGCTACATCAGTCAAGGAGCGTGGAAAGAGCTCGACGACGCCTTCTGGACGATAATTCCGTTTGGGACCGGCGGACGCCGCGGCAAGATGTTTCCCGTCGGCTGCAACGTTATCAACGACCGCACGATCGGAGAAAGCGCTCAAGGAACGGCAGCGTACGTTAAGAACTTTGTCGGCTCTGACCATCAGCCCAGCTGCGCTATTGCGTACGATACGCGTCATCGCTCAAGAGAGTTTGCGGAACTGTGCGCGTCGATTATGGCGGCGAACGGGTTCAAAGTCTGGTTTTTGGACGGCTATCGGTCCACCCCGGAGATGTCGTTCATGGTTCGATACAAGGGCTGCGATTGCGGAATCATGGTAACCGCCAGCCACAACCCGCCCTCTGACAACGCGGTTAAGGTGTACTGGTCGACAGGCGGTCAGCTGTTGCCGCCGCACGACAAAGGCGTTATCGACTGCGTCATGGCGACGGAGCAGATTCTCATAGCCGATTTTCAGGAAGAGCTGGCAAAGGGAACCATCGAATACTGCCAGGAAGAAGTCGACAAGGCGTTTATCGACGCCGTTTTGAAGCAGTCTCACCCGGGACCGCGAGACGTCAAGATTCTGTATTCTCCGCTCCACGGCGTTGGGGCAACGTGCGTTCTGCCGGCGTTGGCGGGCGCGGGATTCGACAACGTTGAACTCTACGGTCCGACGTCCAATCCTGACCCCAACTTTACGAACGTTCCCAACCACGTTTCCAACCCGGAAAACGCGGTCGTGTTTGACGCGATGATCGAATACGCCAAACAGAACGACTTCGATTTAATCATGGCGACAGACCCGGACAGCGACCGCATGGGCTGCGCCGCCCCGCTGAAAATCAACGACAAGGCGGGGAAATGGTCTATCCTGACAGGCAACCAAATCGGGGCGCTGTTTGCGGAATACCAGCTCGAACAGGCGTGTAAATACGGAGACGACGCGATGGTGGCGTCGGCGAGTTATTACATCGTCAAAACGCTGGTAACGACTGACCTGATTCGCAAAATTACGGAATCTTACGGCGCGACGCTCGTCGGCGATTTGCTGGTGGGGTTCAAGTACATCGGCGGCGCCATGGACGACCACGGAACAAACGGATTCCTGCTGGGAACGGAAGAATCCTACGGCTATCTTATCGGCGACCACGCTCGAGACAAAGACGCAGCGGTTGCGTCGATGGTCTTTGCGGAACTGGCAGCCAAGGCAAAAGCCGAGGGCTTGTCGATTCACGAAAAACTGGCGGCGATTTTCCGTCGTTATGGCGTTCATCAGGAACGAACCATTTCCGTTATGGCGCCCGGCGCTGAGGGCATGGAAAAGATCAAGCAGGTCATGGCAGGATTCCGAACCGCTCCGCCGGAAACCGTTGCTGGCATGCAAATCGCCCGCGTTAAAGATTATCTTAACCAGACGACAAAAACCGGCGACGAATTCGAACCGCTTGTCGGACCAAAGGGCGATCTGGTTATCATTGAGCTGGAAAAGCCGGGAAATTACGTTGCCGTCAGACCGTCCGGCACGGAACCGAAGATTAAATTCTATATGTTCACCTGCCTTCCGCCGGAAGAATCTCAAGACGTTGACGCTGGCGTTGCCGTTTTGCAAAGCCGTCTTGACGCCATGGAATCGGACTTGCGAGCAGTCATCGAATAAAAATTAAAAAAAGTCAAAAGGCGAGATTTGGGACTTTTAGCTGTCTTTTCATCTCGCCTTTTTTATTAAATTACTCCAAATCTTATACTCGCTTGTATTTACAATTATTCTCAATTCAGCAAGCGTATTTTTATCTTCTCGAGTTCTCAATTTTCAAACTGGATAATTTCAAAAATTTTAAGAAAATGGAGAAAAAAAGTCCCTCTCTTTACTTGACAAAAAAGCGAAAATAGCGTAAATTATAATTATTCCGATTTTAACGATTTTGACTAAAATAGAAAATAAGCGCAAAATGCTATTGCGTATTTTTCGTTTTTTAGCTATAATCTTTAAATATTCTTCTTTTTCCGTTTTTTCCATTGGGCTTTTTAATATAAAAAGTCTAAGTTAAAAGCGGTATATGCGAAGGAAATGACGTCTCAAACAGGCGAATCGGTTATCGGTAATTGAATTTGCCGTTTGAAATTTGATATATTTAAGCCCTGATGGTCATAAGGACAGACTAGGAAGGTTAGGAAACACTGATGACAACAAAAACAGTTTACACAACCGGCGAAGCCGCGAAAATCTGCAAGGTCAGTCAGCAAACGATTATTCGTTGTTTTGACTCTGGGCAGCTGAAAGGATTCCGCGTCCCTGGCAGTAAATTTCGACGAATTCCACACGATTGTCTTTTAGCGTTCATGCGTGAAAACGGCATTCCGACTGATTCGTTAGATACTGGCAAACACAAGCTGCTTATCGTTGACGACGATGCAAACTTGGTCGATTTGATGACTGACGTATTTATGCGCGACGGTCGTTTTGAGATTCGTTCCGTCAATAACGGTTTCGCCGCTGGTATGATGGTTAAGGATTTTCATCCCGAAGTTATGATTTTGGACGTCATGCTTCCGGATATCAACGGAAAAGAAGTCTGCCAGCGCGTTCGTTCAGACAAATCCATGGACGATTGCAGAATTATTTGCATCTCCGGTATGGTAGAAGAAAGCCGCATTGACGAACTTCGTCAGGCGGGAGCAGACGATTTCATGCGAAAGCCGTTTGATATTGACGACCTGCTTCGCAACGTCTGCGGAAAGTTAAATATTGACGTACAAAGCTGATTAATCGCGATTATTTAATATTCCCAGCTGATTTGTTGGTTGAAAATGCAAAAGATAAACGCCAGTTCCGTTTCCTTGAATTCTGATCAAGAGGTTTATCTGGAACGCAAACTGGCGGAATTTTCAGCGGGAATAGGTCATGAGCTAAACAACCCGTTAGCCAGTATTGGCGGACGGGTTCAGCTTTTAATGAAGACGACGTCAGACGAACGCCTTCGACACGACTTGTCGGACATCTATTCTGAGGTTAAAAGGGCAGGCGATTTGATTGCCGACATTCGTCTTTACGCTTGTCCGCCCGTTCCGGTTTTAGACAGCGTCAATATTACAGAACTGCTGCAGGCGGTTGTCAACTCTTATTCAAAATTATGCGCTGAAAAAAGCATTCGTCTGGAATTCTCACCGTCTCTTTCCAGGCTGATTGTCAAGGCGGATTACAGCCAGATGAACGTTCTGTTTTCCGCTTTGATTCGAAACTCGATGGAAGCTTTGGAAAACGACAGCCGCGAATTTGACAAACGAATTGCGGTATCGGTTGAACTTGTCGGGAATGTTGTTAAAACGATTGTGTCAGACAACGGTCCCGGCTTGACGGACGAAGAAAAAGAACACGCCTTTGATCCGTATTATTCCGCCCGGCAGGCGAATCGCGGGCTGGGGTTTGGTCTTTGCAAGGCTCAAAAAATCGCACAAATGCACAGCGCCAAAATTGCCATCGAATCTAAACCCAAAGAGGGAACTCGCGTTATCGTTGAGTTGAGTCGTAAATAAAAAAGACGCTGTTGAAATAACAGCGTCTTTTGTTTCAGCGAATAACAGTTCACTATTTTGAAGTCATTCTTGACTTCTCAAAAATCAGAAGTCGAAGAAATCGTCATCTTCAGCCTTGTCTTCCTCGCCTGTGTCATCAGCATCGGCGCCAGCGTCATCGGCGTTATCAGCGTCGGCGTTATCAGCGTCGGCGTCATCCGCGTTGTCGGCGCCAGCGTTGTCGGCGCCAGCGTCGGCGTCGTCAACGTCCAGATTTGCATTCTTCAACGGTTCAGCGTCTTTAGTTTCTTCTGGAGTTTCTTCCGTAAACGGATCAGACTCTTCCTCGGCATCGTCGCCTTTGGGTTCATCAGCGGCGCCAGCGTCGGCATCGTCTACATCCAACGCAGAATTGTCGTTGTCAGCGTCTTCGTTTCCGAACGGATCGCTGTCGTCATTGCCAGCCGGTTCTTCGGCGTCGTCATTGCCGCTAAAGATGTCGTTATCAGTCTTTTCTTCGGCGTCGTCATTGCCTCCAAAGACGTCGTTATCAGTCTTTTCTTCGGCATCGTCATTTCCGCCAAAGGGATCGGCGCCGTCTTTTTCGTCATCTAACAGATCGCCGTCTTTATCATCGTCATCGTCGAAAAGCGTTTCGCCGTCTTCGTCGACAGGCGTCATGCGGTTATCGCTTTTCGTTCTGTCGTCTTCGTCGTCATTGCCTCCAAAGACGTCGTCGCCGCCAGGATTATCAATGTCGTCGCCTCCGGTATCAATCAGACCGCCGTCATCGCCATTGCCGTCGTCAATAAGAGTTTCACCCTCTTCGATGTCAAGCATTCCACTATAGTCAGGTTGTTCGGTAGGAATGAGCGTTGTCTTCTGATCTTCCATACGACCGTTGTAAATAGCGTCGTTGTACATGGCGCGGCGTTTGAAAGCTGCGTACTGAACGTCATTGCGAGCGTTTTCCAGAGCAATGCGCGCTTTCCCCTGGCAGCGTTCCAGAGCAAAATTAACGGGGAAGCGACCGGTTGTGTCTTTGAGTTCAAGTTCCGCCCCGGCTTTGAAGTCCTTTTCCGCTTGATCAGGACGTCCAAGTTCCATCAAAGCAAAGCCGCGGAAATAATACGGGCGCGGGTCTTCGATTTTAGCGTCAATTGGTTTGCTGAGCAAATCGTACGCTGCTTTAAAATCTCCTGAGTAATAGGCGTGAACGCCATTACCATAGTATTGTTTTAACACTTTGTCTTGAGCGTTTGCCTGAGAAAAGCAAAGCGCCAATGAGCAGACGCACAACGCTGTAATGCTCGCCCATACTTTTCGCTGAAACATTTTCTTTCTCCGTACAGATTATATAGATATTTGTGTTTGTTGTATCCGGCGATTCTTTTACGAATCACAAACATTATAGCTTAATGATAATCAAATTTAATAAAAAATAAAGCCCTTTCCCCAAAAAATCACTTTAAATTTTACCTAAAACTCGTTATTTTCCTAAAATTCGGTACAATCTGCCCGGTTTTTGCCCTTTTATTTTCTTGTTTAATGCGTTATAATAGAAAAGTTGGAATATTTTTACTACTTTGTTTGTCCCAACAGGAATAAAAAAAGATGTCAGAAGAACAAGTTAACAATCAAGAAAATCAGGCGGATGACGCTTTGAACCCGGAACAGAGAATTCTTCCTCGAGATGCGACTGCTTTGGACAGAGCCAAAATGGCGGGTCAGATTTGCGCCGACAACCGCGGCCGCGATATTGTAATTTTGGATATGCGAACGCTTTCAACGGCGTTTGACTACTTTGTTATTGCGTCCGGCTCCAGCCGACGTCAGCTCCACGCCATGTCGGAGGAAATCGACCGCGTTTTCGAGAAGGAAATGAACGATCGCCGCCTTGGAATCGAGGGCTATCAGGACAGCCGCTGGATTCTGCTGGACTACGGCGACGTCGTCGTCCATCTGTTCGTCGACGAAGCTCGAGAGCATTTCCGTCTGGAAGAACTCTGGGCAGCCGCCCCGAAAGTCGAGTTCACTCCAGAATAACAAACTCAGCGCGCGTTGAACAGTCAGGAATTCGTTATGGACAGCGAGAATTTGCCTCAAGATGCTAACAATAATATAGACAAACCGGGAGCCGCGGACTTTTCACAAAGTCAGCAGCTGATTACGGTTAAGTCTCTGCGTCTTCATATTGGGATTTTCGGACGCCGCAACGCCGGCAAGAGCAGTTTGCTCAACTGCATGACGCGTCAGGACGTCTCGATTGTCTCTCCCGTCGCGGGCACAACGACAGACCCGGTCGAAAAGACCATGGAGTTCCTGCCGCTGGGTCCGGTCGTGTTTATTGACACCGCCGGGGTGGACGACCAAGGGGCGTTAGGGCAGATGCGAATCGAAAAGACTCGCAAGCTGTTCGACAGAACGGAACTGGCGATTATCGTTGCCGCCGCCGGCGAATGGACGGACTTTGAGCAGTCGCTGGTGGACGAGTTCTCTCGCCGAAACACGCCGATCGTTGTCGTATTTAATAAATGCGACGTCGCTTCGCCGAATGCAGAGCTGGTTTCCCGACTCGAAGCCGTTCCGATGGTTCGACAGGTTGTCGAAACGACGCTGGTTCCTGAAACGGCTGCGACGTCGCTGACAACCGTTCGCCAGGCGATTCTCGCTGCCGCCCCGGAGGAATGGATCAACACGCCGTCCCTGCTGGGCGACATGGTTGAGCCAAACGACGTCGTCGTGTTGGTCGTCCCGATTGACAAGGAGGCGCCCAAGGGCAGAATTATTCTCCCGCAGGTGCAGACGATTCGCGATTTGCTGGATAACGCCTGCTGTTGCGTCGTGGTCAAAGAATCCCAGCTGGAGTTTGCGCTCAATAATTTAAAGGTCAAGCCGAAACTGGTTGTAACGGACTCACAGGCGTTCGCGTC
>JAZUMX010000076.1:0-3120 GCA_045603865.1 Thermoguttaceae bacterium | reverse complement strand
AAATTTTAAGCCGCAAAGAACGCAAAGATCGCAAAGAAATGGAAGGCGGTTGGCGAGCCGGGGTGCGTAAGCCCCCGGAAAATCTCACGCGGAGACGCGGAGACGCGGAGGAAGCTCGCAAAGAAATGAAAGGCGGTAACGGAGTTCGCGCAGCGAACGTAGTTACGCTTTGTTCGAAGGGTGAAGTACCGTATTGCGTAGGAGATAACGTCCCTTGGATGTAGCCCGTCCTCGGGCTACGACTTGACGGCGATAGCCGTCAAGACAATGCGGAAGCTTCCAAAAATCATGAGAACGCGTCAAACCCGTCTGTACAACCGGCAAGCGTCAGTCCCCTGCCGCACTCTGACCCGCTGAACTTCTGCGCCGCAGCCGAAAACCATACTGGGTCGCGGACGTAAGTCCGCAAAAGAATTTTAAGCCGCAAAGAACGCAAAGATCCCAAAGGAATTTTTAAAACTTCGCGAACTTCCTCCGCGGCTCCGCATCTCCGCGTGAGGCTTTTCTTCGGCGGGCGAAACGTCCGCGAACCGGGCTGAACAAAGGTTTTCTTTGATACCGGCAACGTAGCCCGAAGCCGGGCTACATCCAGAGGAGGTTTTCGGCTTCGTCGGTTGGGTATGCACACTTCTCAACGTTTTGTTCGCCTGTCGGCGAATGCGTAATTCCGCTCCCGATGGTCGCTCCATTACCGCCTTCCAACCAATCTTCCTCTCCATTCTCCCCATTTTCTCAAATTTTTTCACTTTTTTTCAAAATTTTTCCCATTTACCGCTTTTCAATTGCCGAATTGAGTGTATAATACTATTAATTGTAAATAGACGATATTTTTTTGCGCCCGGGACGTACCGTCGCAAAAGTCGTTTCAATAACCGTTTACCAGTTTTACCCACTAGAGAAGGAGTAAAATAATGGCTAACTCACAAGATTGTTCATTCCTCCCCCCCCCCGCATTTTAACATGCGGTGGATATGCTCTTTTTGTCTCTTTTTTCGTCTGCTTATTTCTTTCGTTCTTTTCTGATTCTGTTAAGGCTGATGTTTACGTTCTCCAAAATAATCAGGCGAGTGATAAAACAAAGAGCTGGGGAACAACTAGCGACTGGTCTTCAGTTGCTTCTTCTTCTGGCAACAGCTACTATGTCAATCAAGGTTTTACGCTTCGTACTCCCAAAGTCAATAACAATGTCTCATTTCCAGATCCATTATATATGGGCTATGAATATGTAAATGATGAATTTGTCGTAGCTGATAAGAAGAGTACATTAATGCTTAAGGTTGGAGGTAGTAGTAAAACTATTACTATTGCTGATTTACATATTGGAAATGCTCAGGTTATTGATGGAGTAGACGGAGGCGTTTCAACTAATACTCCAATTCTTGCAGGAAAAATCACGGTAGATGGTAATAATTCTGAGTTTTACTCACAGGATTCCAAAACATATACGATTAAATCGGATATAGTTAAGGGCGTTTCAGATGCTTGTTTGAATTTGAAGTCATTTTATAAAAATAACGTATATGGCGAGATTAAGATTGTCGGAAACTCATTACTCAATTGCCCGCTTAAAGTATCGCAGGGGAAACTATTTTTAACTGACGATCATATCTATGGTTCTGATTTTACCTTAACTCTTCAAGATGGAACAAGCATTGTTATGAGTTCTAATTTTCTGGGAAGAGAAGGAACGCCTATTACTGTCAACGGAACAGTTCGCTATGTTCACAATACAGATACATCAGCTAATAAAGTAAATTTCGGCAATATTATTATTACAGAAGGTTCTACGCTTAATGCTAAAAACAATTATGGCTCCGGAGCAAAAGGCTCGATGGTTTTTGCAGGCGATTTGCAGGGCGCAGGAACTTTGGTGGTCGATACTGTTGGGACAACGAATACCAACTCTTTAACGCTGGGACATTCAGAAAATACTTTTACAGGAACAGTCAGCGTTACTAGAGGAAAACTTCAATTTACGGTTCTTGGACACGATAACGTTACCTATACCGGAAATAACGCTCTTGTTAACGCTGCGTCCGTAACTGTTGCCAGCGGCGCGACCATTGACGTTGGCGCTACAACTCAAACGTTCAACAATCTCAGCGGAGCGGGAAACATTACAACCAGCGCAGGCGGTTCTTTAACGCTCAACAATTCAGACAACACCATATTTTCCGGCGTCATTTCCGGTTCTGCCGCGCTTGCCAAAACTGGCAAAGGAACGCTGACGTTGTCAGGGGTTAATACGTATGACGGAAACACAACCGTTTCCGATGGCACGCTTGTTCTTCCCAGAAACGCGAAGTTGAATTCTTTGAATGTCAATATTGATGGCGATGGGACTCTTGTATTGGGAAATCCTAATAACAATAGCAATAACGTCAATATTAGCGAAAGAGGGAATTTGGTAGTGGGCGAAACGTCCGCGTCTCAAATTATTTCGGTTGGCGCTCTTTCTCTTAACGGCGGAAAAATCAGTTTTGATTTAAATGACAGCGCCAACGACGATGCCGACTGGCTCATTGTCAGCAGCGCTTCTTTGAAATCCGGAATTATTGATTTGACGTTCAATAACGATAGCGAAACGAGTTGGTGGAATGTTATCAAATCTTACGATGACGGCTATTCTCTTATTAACGGCAATATTTCTCAATTTGAAAATATGCAAGTGTACGTTAACGGTTCGCCGACAACCTCGTGGACTGTTTACGCTCGACAATCCGACGTTATGCTTGTAGCCAAAGAAGGCGGGGACGCTCAATGGTATTATGCAAACACGAATGATATCAACGCCAATTCCTGGACGATTGATGGGACGAACAAGTTAGGCGTTGAGTTCAAAGAAGGCGGTGAAAAGTCAAGAACATTTTCCAACCCGGTTACGATGTCGGGAGCTGGGACTTTTGATATTGGTTCAGGTTACAATTTAACTCTTTCTGACGCGATTTCCGGTTCCGGATCGTTGGAAAAAACCGGAGCGGGCGTTTTGACTGTCAGCCATGCTAATGCCGATTTTTCCGGCGCGACAACGGTTTCCGAAGGAACGCTGGCGCTAACCAACGTCAATGGAATCGGAACAGGCGCGGCAAGAGTCGAATCCGGCGCGACGCTGGAAATGAC
>JAZUMX010000075.1:0-12605 GCA_045603865.1 Thermoguttaceae bacterium | reverse complement strand
CTCTGATTGACCGGTTGCAGAACGCAAATCGTCATTACAAATCAGAAGCTGTTCGCCAGAGTCGTCTTCTTTTCCATTCCATACAACAATACGACGGGCTTCTCCATTGAGAAAGACTTCTACAGGATAATAGTTTGCATCAAAGTTGGCAGGCGCGGGAAGCATTACTTTCCCCTCGTCCTTTGTCTTTGGCGTAACATTAATTAAAACAGCGTTATCAGGGAGTTGATAATATCCTGTAAAATGTGGATCTTTATTTTCCGGCGTCTCAACTTCAACGGGGTTTTCAGGAACGTCTTTAATAACACTCTCGCGAATTTGCGAAGATGTAATCTTTATAGAACCCGTTTTTTTCCCCTCTGAAGGATAATTCCATCTGGAGTCGAATCCCGGGCTGTCAGGAGTTTGAACTTTAACGTCTGCCCCGGGCGTTTTTCGAATTACGATTTTACCAGAGGCCTGAACCTCCGATTGGATTGCTAAAGGGAAAAACGCAATGCCAATGAGAAACGCCACTTTTGACAAAATGGTAAAAATATTTGACTTGTTCATATTTCGTTTCATTATCTATAGTACTACGAAGAATTAGTAAAGAATCAAAAATGACATATTCAACATCATTTAGGTACGAAAAAAAATTACAGGCTTGAGAAGTTAAGATATGAAACCATTTCTAAACTGAAATAACAATTAAAAAACTAATTCAACTATTCTTAACTCCTCAATCCTGTAAATGGCGCAAAGATGGCGTCTGCAAACGGCACGCCTCAATGCTAAACTTTTCTGACTTCAGTCCGGATCCTGCAATAGCATAATCCGACTAAAAAAAGCCAAGATCATTTTGAATTCATAGTGCGCTGCAAAATCAAACAGAGCTGGCATGCAACGCACTAAAAATCATCTGTAATAATCTTGCTTATCTGCCGAAGCGGGGAATAGCTCTGGCTGTGAAATCGCCTTTAAATGCATTAAGCGTGCCTTCAAAGACGTATTCGCGAGCGCGAACAACCTGGAGATCGCCAAACACTAAAGCCAGTTCTTCATTCAGACCTGCAACTTCGTCGTTAGTAAACTCAACAGATGTCTTTCCAGTGATTGCAGCCGGGTATTCACCAACGCCAACCTTAACAACGCCGCTGAGCTGGATAAGATCAGGGGTAATGACAATCAGGTCAACAACTGTATGAGAGGCAGTTCCGCCAACGCCGCTAATCTGCAGTGGGAAATAAACGAACTTGGACTTGAAACGATAAGAAATCGCGACCTTGTTGGTGGCATCCTTGTTTACTTCGGTCAAGTCAAAAGCGAAGTAACGATAACCTCGTTTGAAATATTCTCCAACAATTTTCTCGGTTCGTTCGTCAATCAGAGCAGCTGCTTTATCTTCGAACTTCATTCGGATGTATGCCGTAACTTCATCTTTGAAGGTGGCAAGGTTATCCAACTTCCAAACAAAAATGTTGTGGCAGCCAATTTTGCGTTCCAAATCAACATTGCCGAAACCAACGCTGACGCCTGCGGCCTTTAATTTATCATAAAGCAGGGTTCTGGTTTTGTTGAAAACTTCAGTATCAGCTTCTTTGATTTCCAGGGCTTTGCCCGGCAGCGGCAAAACGCTCAACATGGGCATGGATTCGCCAGTAGCGGACTGTTCTTCCGTGGTAAGAATGAGGGTTTCTTCTCCGCGTTCATCATCAAAGCCATTCCAGGCGATAACCGCGCGCTGGTTAGCTTCTTCAAAAGTTCCGTAGAATGTTGACGGGTCGTGATCATCAGCATTGTGGATAATATTGACGCTGCCATCATTATCGGAAACGGTTGAGTTCGCAACTCCGGACGGCGACTGAATCGGCTGAGGAGATTGAATCGGATTCGTTTGAATCGCCTGGTTCCATCCTGAATTGGCGAGGATGTCCAATTCCTGACGAGTGGGTTTCGGCTGTGGCGGAACAAAACGGTCGATCTCGCATTCATAGGGCTGATAGTTCTTATCAGGGCACTTCTTGCCAAGCTTCGGCGGAGCATAATTATTAATGGTAACATTGACGTTGATGTTAACATCGCGACCCGCAACAATATAAGGCATCTTGGGCTGGGGACGCGGCGTACGCCAACCATTATACGGGTAAATCATCATTTTGCCACAGTCTGCGAAAGCAACGCTTGAAATCAAGCATGAGCAGAAAACTGCCGCAACAACGCTAGCAATGATTGTTGCTTTTTTCATAATCTTTCTCCTTAAAAAAGGTGTAATGAAACGAAAATGCGATATTTGCATAATAAAGTCAAATTATACGTAACATCGCGTTACATGATTTTGATAAATCAAAAAATATTAACAGCGTATAGAAATCAGCGACTTCCAAAACAAATCAAAAATCGCGACCTCATCTACCGCTATAAGAAGTTCTGTCTTTTTCATCCCATGTTCGCAACACGCGGCCAAGTTCATTAAACTCGGTTAATGTCTGTCTTTCTTGTCTGAAAAAGGTGTTCGCAATATTCTTGTCGCCACATTCTATTGCTTCTTGCTTCGCAATTTTATATACGTCAACAAGACATGAACCTACTTCTTTAAAAAACTTTTCCTGAGTATATGTTCGTGGATCTTCATGAAATTCAGAACAAGCAACTTTCAAGAACGCTTGGGAAAAAATCGTTCCTTTTTTGGTTCCAATTGCAACCTCTCCTTCGCGTTTATAACCGCCTAAAGGATTAGTTGAATTCCAGTTTATTGTTCCTGTTGTATTGAGAAGTATGAGTCTCAATCGTACATTATCCAATCCATTCGTGATAACAACAGGCGGATTAAGATTATACGTGGAACACGAGTCGGTAATCAAAACGTCCAATCGATGATTGGTGCTTTTCATGGCCTTTAAGATCGACGAACGTTTAATGCCAATCGATCTAAATTTCAAATTAAATCTGTCTGTTGCATAAGGAGACAACGCATGAATTCGATTGTCGACAGTTTTATTGGCTTCTCTATCCAAATCAATCGAAGATCCGTGACAAAGAATGTAAACGAACAAGGCATCGTCCGGACCGGCTTTCTGAGCCATCCATTTGCAATGTTCCAAAATTTTTGCAGGATGAGCGTCATCGCCGCTAAAGGTGGCGAATGAAGCAATGCGCGAACCTCCATTACAAATTTCGATTTCAGCCATCTTCTTTTCAAATAATTGTTTTGTAAGCAAAACATTGGTTCGCGTGTCTGTCGCTTTTGTACCCCAAACAAACAGGACGTGAATTTTAGGATCGCGCGCCATAGCGGGTTCTAACATACCCCACAGCGTAATTCCTAAAAACAATCCAATAATCAGGAAAAACCGAACTTTTTTTGCATTCGTTTCCATGTTGCTTCCTTTCAAAAATAATTTTGAACTGACTAACAGAATAATGAAGGAGTTTCACGCAAATCTGCTGAATGACTTATTATCTGTTAAATGTAAAAAATAAATTACTTTAAGCATTCACATTATTGACAATAATGTTAAACTTACGTTTCTAACTCTTCATCAATAATCGAACAAAAGACCGCTAAAATCTGACGTCTTCGCTGACCATAAATGGAGCGATATTTGACGGCAGAACCATAAACCCGGGCTGAAAACGCTCTTCGTTACAATTCTGACGCCAAATCGCTTCAGCTTAAATCAATCAAAAAACGTTTTGAAAACCAAAATAACTCCTCAAATATAACTTAATCATTATTGGGGTTAACGAACATTATACATGCATAATCGAGTTACTGCGTTTTTTCATCAATATTGAAGCTAATGTTAGTTTCAACCTTTTGACGAATAACAGAATAGCGGTCAATCACGAACGCTATTCTGTAACATGTTACTAGTATGACGTATCATCAGTTGGAGCAACAAGAGCAGGTTCCTCTTCAGCGGGTTTAACTTCGTCCGTATTGGTTGCCTTCTTTACGTCTTCTTTAACGGCTTCTGTATTGTCATCTCCAAACGCAACGGAAGTATCTTCTTCGATATCTTTCTCAGTAAGATCTGCCTTTTTGTCAGCGTCTTTCGCAGCGTCAGCTTCAGCGTCTTTCGCAGCATCGGCTTCAGCGTCTTTCGCAGCGTCAGCTTCAGCGTCTTTCGCAGCGTCAGCGTCTACCAGATCGTCAGCGTCTTTCGGTTCTTCAGTTTCGCTCTGTTCGCCGGTTTCGTTCTGTTCGTCAGGAACATTGCCATCCAGTTCATCTTCGTCGCTGATATACTCTGTAACAACTCCAGATTCCTTGAAATCGTAAAGTGTTTGAGTATTTTGACTAATTTGGTTCTGAATAGCCATTTTCAAATATTTATAATCGCCCCACTTGGTTTGACCTTTTTTCATATTATTGAAATTGCGACTCAGAAGTTTTTTCATACCGACGAAATAATTATCACGAGAAACTCTTTCATTATATCGAACCTGGTATGTGGAAGTTTCCAAAAACGCTTCAAAGAACGGGCTGAAGACCTCGCCGTCTTTAATAACAATTGCAATTGATTCTTCGCCTTCACGTTTGTTTCCTCCAACCGGAGAGCATGAATTCCAGTTTACAAAACCCTCGCCATTCATGAGGAAATTCTTCAAATATGACTGCGTAATATCAGTATCCGATTGTGATTCATCGTAAGCAGCTTCCAACTCATAAGCGGACCTCTTCGCAAACGATTTAATGAGCGGCGAATCAAGAACTTCACTCGCAATATGTTCCTTAACAGAGCAGGAGTCCGTAATAAGAACTACCAATCGGTGCTTATTAGCATTTAAAGCCTTGATAACGTCTGATCGCAACAGACCAAATTTTTCAAAACGATTCTTGCCGTCTGAAGCCGTAACAACTCCCGGATACAATACGTGTTCTCGCTGTCCTTCAACAATCTCCTTTGTACTGCCGTGGCATGCAATATAGACGAAGATGGCATCATTCTCAGTCGCCTTTTCAGAAAGATAACGGCACTGCGCCAGAACGTTGTCTTTAGAAGCCTTCGGACGTCCAGGATTTCCGTCAAGAGTAATGTATTCTCCAACTTCTTCGCTATATTCACCCAATCCTTGATTGCTCATGACTGAGGCGAATCTCTTTTCCATAACTTGTAAACTTGTACCAATTTCGTAATTGGTTGTTCCCCAAACATTGAGAATGTAAATCTTGCCAGTGGGGTCTGCTGTAACTTCCGTTTCGGGTTCTGGTTCATCAACAGGTAACGGTTCGTAATCTTCAATAATATAAACAGGCGTTTCGCGAACGCCGACAACCCATGTGCGTTGGCAGCCGCGCTTTGACGTAACTACAGCGCAACCGCGGCGAATACTAATTTGCGCGCACGGATTACTGGTTTCGTATGCGTTGTGACGTCCGTCATACAAGCACAATTGGCATGCTCCGCAGTTGCAATTGATGACGTATTGAAGTTCACTGGGGGTAGGCAGACGAAAACCGTACTTCTGAACTAAACTCTGAGCCTGAGCGTTGCTGCAAACAGAACCGAGCGTAACAGTCCATTCCAGATTGGTTCTGGTGTCGCGATAAACCGTCGGACAATCTTGGACTTTTTCCCAAGCCGCACTCAGCGTTCCCGAAAAACTTGCAAAGAAAGCAAGCGCTGTTGCCAATACGGCAAACAATCTGGTTTTTGAGTGTAAACTCATGGTTAATCCTTTCTCAAAAAAAGAACAGGTTGAAACATAAACTAAACGTCCAAGTTCCCATCGGGGTGGTTCTTAGCCTTGCGTGTATAATAGACAGGCTTAACCTTTTGAGTTTTTGACGTCAAACGATCGTACTATTTAGTAATTTAACAAGTCAACAGGGAAACAAATATATGTTGATGGCACAAATGCTTCATTGTCATGCCTCTATTCAAATCAAGTCAGACAAATAGCATTTTTATTTCTTGTAAGAGCAACAGAATTCAAACGGAGCCTTCTGAAAGAAGCGTTGACCTGCTGCTAATATCGCGTCCCTATCACAAGGATTAGAATAGCAAGCAGGAGCAACGCAAAAATTAAAAATTAATGTGTTGGCTCCTGCCAAACCAATCTCTAAAAAACCGGTAAGCCCCGGGTGGTAATTCGCGATAAATTGGTTTGTAAAGTACACTATAAAGGTTTGAAAAATCAAACCAGGTACAATTGCATGATGGAGATTACAGTTTAATAAACAAACCGATTAAAGTTTAGTTCCCAAACCATAATTGCCCAAATTATAAAACCAAAAAATTTTAAATCAAGAGGGGGACGAGATTTTTTTAAATTTAACCCTAAGTTTTTTTGAAATCAAGCGCTAAAATAAGACGGCGCTTATATTATATAGTCAAACGATTAAATGATAAGCAAAAAAATTTTTTAAAAGTGTTTGGATTTTTCTCGCTTGAAAGGGTCTGTATGGACCAGTGGTTAGGAAAAATTGACGGCGTTGGAACAAGACCTTCAAGCCGGACGCTCAGAGAACGTCCCCATGTCAACCAATAATGGTCAATCAAGATGAATGCATTCATCCTAACCACTAAATGTTACAACTGTTACACGTTTAGAACTTGATAACCGCTCAAACCCCGTATTTTTACGGCTCTGATTTGGTTTCATCAGCCTTTTTAACCGTGTCGCTCAAACGTCGTCCAAGCTTTCCAGCTGTGCGCGGAGAGGAATTTGACACCCGGCGAACGTCAACTGTTGTCACAGCATTTTCATCGCTTCCGGCAAACTGCAAGAGCGTTTCTCGAACCTGATCCGTTTCGACCGGAGTCCCAATGCACTCCACTGCATCGTGAACGCCCATCAACACCGACTGTTTAACGCCTTGGCGAATCCAGTTAAAGAAATTGAAATTCATAGTTGCACTCCAATTTTATTCATTAAAATGTTTTAGAAGGCGCCCCGCCCTCTTGTAAAAAAATAAAGGTGTGTAATAATAACAAAATACTCCAACGGTGTAAAGAGCAATTTCAGTTTTTTATTTTTTAGTTTAAAGTAGGTTATTTGCACAGCCTGGATAAAATATGAGACATCTGATTTTTATTAATATTTTTTGTCTGATGTTTTTGACGTTAACCGCATCGGTTCGCAGCGAAGAATCGAAGGCTTATGCTCCGTACGTTCCGACGTCTGAATATGAAGTCCGAGAAATTTGCGGCTGGACTGTTTATGTCGCCGCCGACTTGAGATCCAATCCGGAACTGGATAAAAAATCAATGAAAATGATTTCTCTTCAGTTGACCCAAATTCAGGTTCTCCTTCCCGAAAAAATTATTAGTGAACTACAGAAAACTCCTATCTGGATTCAGGAGAAAGACCCGACTTACACAAATATGTGCTACCACGTCAGCAGAGAGTGGCTTGAAACTCACGGCGTCAATCCGGATAAAACCTGCGGAATTGACATCCCCAACGCCCAGTATTTTCTCAACGAATACGATCGTCAGCCCATGGCGCTGCTCCATGAACTGGCGCATGGATACCATTTCCGAACAGTCGAGAACGGATATAATAACGAAATTATTATCAACGCATATAAAAACGCAATAGAAAACAAGCTCTACGACCGCGTTTTGAACTACTATCAGCAAGAAGGAAAAGCCTACGCGTCAACCAACCCGATGGAATACTTTGCGGAACTGACAGAATGTTATTTTGGAGAGAACGATTTCTATCCGTTTGTCAAAACCGAGTTCCGCCGCCACGACCCTGTCGGGTATGAAATGATAGAAAAAATCTGGGGCTTGAAGCAAGGTTCGAGATAGAATTATGGCGTCTTATTAAGCTGCTAGCTTCTAGCTCCTAGCTATTAGTTTGTGCATTTGTAGTTCTCGGTGTTAATTGTTAAAGCTGGAAGCTAAAATCACCAAGCTAGAAGCTAGTAGCTAATAGCTAAAAGCTTACAAAAGGCTAGCAGCTAAGCCAAAATAAAACCGCCGCAGTCAGGGGGATGACTACGGCGGCAAGTTTGACGTCAGGAATTTTCCGGGGAATATATACCCCCTGTATTAGGGAGTGATGCCCAATTGTTCCTCTTCCTTTTCCTGAATGATGATACGGGGAGTAACCATCGTCGTCAAACTTTTGTATTTAACGTTTGGAACTGTCAATTCCAAAATCATCTTTTCAGGTCAGAATCACGGGGCGGCGATGCCCATTCTTTCCTCTTCTTCTTCCTGGATAATGATTCGCGGTGTAACCATCATCATCAAGCTTTCAGTTTCGCGGCCGATGCCGGTGTTCTGGAAGAGTCGGTTGATGTAAGGAATCTTGTTGAGGATAGGAGTTCCCTTTTCATCGCGGCCTTCCTTGAGTCGTTTGATTCCGCCGAGGAGGACAGTACCGCCATCAGGAACGCTGACTGTCGTGGTAACGGTCTGATACGCGAAGGTAGGCAGCTGAACGGACGTGCCGGAGTTGGAGGTCGAAACGTTCTTGCTGTTCTTTTTGGTAACAGGCTGTTCGTCGTCGCCTTCAGACGAGGTGTCTTCCGTTGTTGTCGTCGAACCGGTGAACTTGAAGACGTTGACTTCTTTAATTTCACTGAAGAACGGGACAACCGTCAGTCGGACGAATCGTCGGTCGTTGCTGACAACCGCCTGAACCGTGAGGAAGGTTCCTTCAGACAGTACGACGATGACAGGCTGCTGAGCCGCGGCGAAGTCGCCGACAACCGGGGTAACGCTGATGACGAACGGGCTCTGTTGCGTATCGGAAACCATAGCCTGCTGACCGTTGAACAGGGTTACTTTCGGAGCTTGCATGATGTTCGATCGAGTGTCTGCCTGAGCGGCTTCGATGAACAGGTAGGCTTCAATATCGCTCAGGAACGCCAGACCCATGGTCAAGCCGTCGCCGCCAGTGTAGCCGCCGAACGGTGGCGTTGTTCCGCCGAAGCTGCCCTGAGACACCGGAATGTCAAGCGAGGAGCTGAACAGACCAGGCGCTTTCAGACCGACGGTCGCGCTGTGCTGGAATTTGGCGTAATCCGTTTCCGTCAGGTTGCCGTCAGCGTCAGTAGCTGTTGTCTTTTCAATTGTAACGTTGCCGTTCTGGTTCGATTTAATATTGACGTCGAAGTCAACGCCGACTCTTTCATAGAAGCTGTCGGACAGGCTGATGAATCGAACTTCGATGGTAACCTGAAGGTCCTGCAGACGACGAAGCTGTTCGAGCAGTTCGGCGATCTGTTCGTGGATTTCCTGAGTCTGACGAATAACGAGGCTCAAGTTGGTTTCAAATTTTTCAATTGTACCTTCTCCCTGTCCGCTGTCTTTCCAGGATTCGGGGTCGACGGTTTTGGTAATCAATTCGATAAGGCTGTCGAAGTCTGCGCCAGAACCGCTACCGAAAGGTCCGGAGTTGCTGGAAGCCGGCGTCATGGGCGAACCCGCTGTCAGGTCGCCGCCCATGGACTGAGCCAAAATGTTGTTATTGACGTTGCCGTTGGCGCGGCTGGCAACTGCGGTGGCAGGCGCCATGATGGAGGAGCCAATTCCGTTGCCCGCCATGCCGTTGTTCATAGCCAGAGCCTGTTTGTAGGCGCCGGACAATCCCAGGTTATCCGTTGGAACAAAGTTCGGAATCGGGATAACGAGGTCGGCAACCGGGTACGTCTTGGTGTAAAGCTGTCCTCTGCCGTTTTCTTTGCTTGTGATCTTGAGGACTTCGTTCTTGATAACGTAGGTCAGATCGTACGGCTCGAGAATCAGGTCGAGAGCGTTTTTGAGCTGAATGTCGTTGGTCAGCGAAATCGTTACAGGCGTGTCGGAAGCGACTCCAGCAGCGGCGAAGCCAGCCGGATCTTTGTAAATGTTGACTCCAGACAGGGCAGCCAGGTCGTCCAAAATGGAGCTGATAGGCGTCTGCTTGTAGTCCAGTCGAACGGGCTGTTCGAGCTTTTTCTTGATTTCCAGTTCGCGTTCCGTGTACGGACTCTGTTCGTCGCCCTTGGCGCGGCGCTGGGAGATGTCAGCCCAGGTTGCGCGATCCGGGAAGACCATGTTCTGATCCCGGTCAAACGGGTTGATAGCGGAAGTTTCTACATCGTGTAAAGCGTTGAGGTAGCCTTCGCTCTGCATTTCGCGAATCTTCAGACCGTCGTCAACGCGGCGTCGAGTTTTGGTCATCTGGAAAGCGAGGATGCACGCCTGGTTGTTGGGATCGAGTTCGTAAGCCTGCTTGGCTTTGAGTTCCGCTTCGGCGTAACGCTGTTCGCGGGTCAGCTGGCTGACTTCGTCGATGAGTTTGGCGATCTTCTGTTCCTTTTCAGTCTTATACTGCATCGCGCGAGCGTTGTCTGCGTCAATCTTGCGATTGTTTTCTTCGTTGGCGATCAACGCGCCGTTTTGCGAAATATACAGATTCAATTCGTTTATCTTCTGATCAACATGCGCCAGCAATCGAGCTTTGGGAGTGTCGGCCAGAGCGGATTTGTCTACATGGTCTCGAGCTGCAGCCAGAATGGCAGCCGCTTCGCGAGGATTGGCTTTTCCCATGGCGAGAGCTTTGGCTTCCTGAGCAGTCAGTTCCGAAGCGACTTTGCTGAACAGAGCGTTCTGTTCTTCGGTCGCTTCCGCGGCTACAGCGGCAGCAGATCCAGGAACAGGAGCAGGAGCAGAGGTCGCATTGAGGAACGTAAGTCGGTCATTGAGCTGACGCTGTGAGGTGTAATCGAGTTCGTCTCTGTGCTGAGCGGCTTTGAGGAACGCGTTCGCAGCAGCCTGAGTGTTTCCAGCCTTGAGAGCTTCTTCGCCCTGCAGGAAATAGCTCATGCCTTCGGTCATGCTCGTGGGCTGTCCGGGCTGAACGGCGGCAACCTGTTCGACGGCAGTAGCGTCGCGGTTGGACAGGTAGCTGGCGTTAGCGACAGGAGCGCCGGAAGCGGCTCGCTGACGAGCTCCGTTGATCTTGGCAATCAAATCTTGCGGTTTGACGTCGTAAGCCGTGTATTCGACATTGAGTCGCGCGGCGTTCATTGCAACGTTTTCCGCAATATCGTAGCAGCGAAGCTGATACAGCGTGTTAGCCTGGCTGAGCAAAGCGCGAGCGTATTCTTTCCGACTGTTCATGTCAGACGGATTATTTTGAACGGAAGCGTATGCGGCTTCGTGAGCGTTAATGTCTTTTTCAACGCGATTGGGCGAATCGTTTTTCGGTCCGTAAGGCACGTTGAGCTGTCGCGCCTGAGCCACTTTTGCACGCGCGTTAGCAACATCCCCCGTCGCCAGATTTTTACGCGCTTCAAGCAAAAGTTTATCGCTCTGCTGACGAACGGCAACCGGGACTTCGCCAGAAGCGGGAGCCGTTGCCATCGTCGCCATCGCCGGAGCTACCGGAGCGGACTGAGCTTCCGGAGCGGGAGGCAGATCGGGCAGAGACGGAAGCGCCGGAGCGTTCATCGCCATCTGTTGCTGCTTGGCAGTCTGAATGTCGCGCATAAGACGTTCGGGCGTGTCTTCGCCAGGAGCGTACGCGACCTTGAGCTTCATCGCTTCGGAACAAAGCTGTTCCGCTTTGTCCAACGCGCCAAGGCTGAGTGAAGAGCGTCCTTCTGCAATGTATTTCTTCGCCATTGCAGAGGCGTTGGTTACCGGAGACGCAGCGAGAACTGACGGCGCGCTGTTGTTTTGACCGCGAATCGCAAACGGATCCTGCGACGAAGCCGAAGCTCCTTTGGCTCGATCCAGTTCGCGGCGAAGACGAGCGGGCGTGTCGCCTGTGTACAGCGGTTCATACTGTACGTTGAGGCTTTCCGCCTGACCGATAAGCGTTTCCGCATCGGCGAGCTTGCCTTCGTTTATCGCTTGACGAGCGCGCTGAAGTAAATCGGAGCATTGAGCGCGAGCTGCGCCGGGAGCTGCCGATTGCGCTTGACTTTCTTTTGTTGTTACGCAAAGAAATGCGGCAAACAAAAGAACGAACGACAAGGCTTTTACAATACGACCCCAATCGGGACGATAAAAGCTGTTCTTCAAACTTCCTTGTTTTTTCATGACTGTAGCCTTAATACTATTGTAAACTTTTCCGCGGCAGATAGACGTTTAACTTTTACGTCCAGCGCTGACAACTCCGAGCCGCGATTTCTCCCCGTGAATTGCCAGTTTCCGAACCGTCTTTACATCGCTTGCGCTCTGATTTCCCTGACAGATCGGACGCCCATGTTTGGGATTAATTCTCGATTGGAATGGTTGAGCGTTTTGAGACGCTTATTTTCCGTTTCCGATTTTTGTTCCCCATAGCGCTTATGGAATCCCTCCACTAAAACGCTATACAAGGGCGTTCAATTTATATTTTCGTCCGGATTAAAAAAGAAATAAATAAAAATTTCGACAATTTGCTGAAATTCGCTAAAATTTCTCTACATTTCCTTTAAATCCGACCTTTTTGACGACATTTTTTCAAATCCGCAACCGGGACGCGCTCTCAATATATATTACCAACGCCCCTGCGCTCTGCACCGCATTTGCCGGCGCATTCGCCCATGTTACAGACTGAAAACAGTTTTTTATCATAGATGAAATAGCAAATTTTCCCCGTTGCGACAAGAGCAATTTTCAACATCTCAATATTTTGGACGCCGCAAAATTATCTTGCGAAGATAGATAAGATGAGAATCAGAATCG
>JAZUMX010000074.1:0-2215 GCA_045603865.1 Thermoguttaceae bacterium | reverse complement strand
CAGCATGAGCCGGTGCTGCTCGCCGCCGGAAAGCTGCTCGACCATCGTATTGAACTGACTTCGGGCGAAGCCCAACCCTTCCAGAACCCGCTCGCCTTTGTAGTCTATACTGTACGCGTAGTGCGTATGCAGAGCCGTTTGCAGATGATCGTACCGCAGCGCCAGACGTTCCAGCTCTTTGGGGTCTTGCTCGACAGCCATGGCGGCGGCGACTTCTTCCGCCTGCTTGTGCATCGAGAGAATCTCGTCGAACGCGTGACGCGCTTCTTCAATCAGCGTCCGCCCGGCGGAATAGTCTGGCGTCTGTTCCAGATATCCCATTCTGACGGACGGGTGAATTTCGATCTTGCCCCCGTCCGCGTCCTCTTTCCCGGCGATAATTTTCATGAGCGTCGTTTTGCCGGTCCCGTTTGGACCGACAAGCCCGACGCGCTCTCCCGGACGGATTTCAAAATTGACGTCCATTAAAACCGGGTCTGCGCTGAAATGTTTTCTGACCGACTGAAGGGATAGGTATATCATTGGTTGTTATTGTTTATGAGGGTGTTTTTTAGTGGTAAGTGGTTAGTGGTTAGTGGTAAGTGGAATGATTTGTGTGGCGCTTTGCGTTCTTACCACTTACCACTTAAAACTTACCACTTTCCCCTACTCTTCCAGCCAACTCCGGTAGGAGTCGCTGATGTGCGTAATGGGTCGGGCGATAATTTCCGGGACGTCGTACGGATGCTCGCGCTGAATGACGTCTGCGATTGCCTGAAAGTCCGTCTGTTTCGCCTTGAGGACAAGGTAATATTCCTGAGCGGTTTCGATCGCCCCTTTCCAGCGATAAACGCTTGTAATCGGCGCGGAAATCTGAGCGCAGGCTGCCAGCCCCGCTTCGACCAGCGTTCTGCCAATGCGCTGAGCGACCGATTCGTCAGGACAGGTGGTTATTACTTCTATGTGTTCCATGATTTTAAGTTGCGAGTAGCGAGTTGCGAGAAGTTTTTTCCGGGGAGCGGACATTGTCCGCGAAAACCAAAGGAGGTTTGTTTTGGCGGGTAATACCCGCCCCCCGTAAACTCTTGTCTACAGCTTCGCCTCTAACTCCTCCCAGCGTGCGTACAGCGCGTCGACTTTGTTTTGGAGGTCTTCCCGCTGACGGGTTACAGCGGCGATTTCCTCGGACGCGCTTTGGTAAAAACCGGGCTGGGACATCTGGTCGTCGAGCTGGGCGATTTGCGATTCCAGCTTTTCGACTTCATCGGGAATCTTTTCCAGTTCCAGCTTTTCTTTGTACGTCAGTTTCGGTTTGCTGGCGGCGGGTTTGGGTTTCTGAACCGGCTTGGATTTTTTCGGTTCCTCTTTGACAGCGGTTTCCCACGGCGGGGCGACGCGCTGCGATACGTAGTCGTCGTAGCCGCCGGCGTACTGATGGACGAATCCGTTCCCCTCGACGGCGAGAATTCCTGTTACAACGTTGTTGAGAAATTCCCGGTCGTGGCTGACGACGATAAGCGTCCCGGCGAAGTCGCCCAGCTTTTCTTCCAGCAGTTCGAGCGTTTCAGCGTCGAGGTCGTTGGTCGGTTCGTCCATGACCAGCACGTTGCACGGCTTGAGGAACAGCCGCGCCAGTAAAAGCCGGTTTCGCTCTCCGCCGGAAAGGAACTTGACTTTGTCTTTCGCCCGGGCGTTGGTAAAGAGGAAATCCTCCAAGTAGCCCAGGACGTGCTTTTTCTGCCCGTTGACGTAGACGTGCTCCGCGCCGTCTGTTACATTGTCGATAACCGTCTTTTCAAAGTCGAGCTTTTCCTGAAGCTGATCGAAGTACGCGATTTGAAGCTCCGTTCCCATGCGAACCGAGCCGGAGTCGGGCTGAAGCTCGCCCAGCAGGAGTCGAATGAGCGTCGTCTTGCCCGTCCCGTTAGGTCCGACAACTCCCAGCCGGTCGCCGCGCATGACTCGACACGTTAAATGGTCAGCGATGGTCGTTGTCGTACCGTCGTCGTTATGGAACGAAAATGAGAGGTCTGTCGCCTGCAAGACGAGACGTCCGGAAACAGACGCTTCCTGAATGTTGAGTTTCGCGACCGATTCCAGCTTGCGGATTTTCTGCGCTTCGACCCGCATCGCCTTCAAGGCGCGAACGCGGCCCTCATTTCTCGTTCGCCGCGCCATGATGCCCTGACGAAACCAGACTTCCTCCTGCGCCAGCTTCTTCTCGAACAGCGCGACC
>JAZUMX010000073.1:0-1643 GCA_045603865.1 Thermoguttaceae bacterium | reverse complement strand
GAACGGCAAAGAGAATCTCTTTGACGTCGTCCATGTCTCCACCGGGCTCAAATTTGGACTTGAGCGCGTCTTCCACTTTAACCTGAGCTGGGGGAACGTCGGATGTCTGAAGAACGAGGTAATCGTAAATCGACCAGCTTCCGTCCGTCAGGCGGATGTCGAGGACGTTTTCCCCCTGTTTGACAAGCCCGGCGGGAATGGGAACGACGTTGGTTTCCGGCCAACCGTTGTCGGTTTGCGCCTGATATTTGGGGAATCCCGGCGGTCCCGGCTTGACGCGAACCGGCTCAACCGTCGTCCCGTTGACCGTAACATTTATCAACGATGGCTCCGTCGGATGTCCGAAACACGTTCCAACAACCAGATAGAGGGGAACGTCGTACGCCTTGGGACTGTTGAAATGAATTCGCCCGGTAAACGACCGACCCGCAGCGTGCCATTCTCGCGTGCTGTTATGCCACGGAAGCCAATCTCGCGTAAGAGATTTCCCGATGGTATAATCGCAGACGACGGGATTTTCCTGCTCAAAGAAATCTTCCCATTTAATCCATTTGCGGAACTCGGCGGCTCTCCCGTCCGGATAGCCGATCTGGAATACAACCTCGTTTGCATTTGCCGACGCAGACGCGAATCCGGCAAACAGAGCGACAACAATCAATGTAACAGAAAAACGTTTCATGGCAGGGCAGGGGGGAGGATAAAATGACAACAGAGAATATGCAGTTCAGCTTTTGCGCCTCCCTGACAACTACCGTTATTGTACAGCGCCGAAAATCAAAAAGCAAGAGACGGGAAAGAAAAATCGAAGTATTTGCAGTCTTTTTCTTGCAAGGCGCGTAACTTGGTTAGAATAGAGAAGCGCCGACACGCTTTCCTCTCAGCGGGTTCGGCGCTTCAACTCCCTACTCCCTATTCCCTACTTAACCATTACTCTAAAGCCGACGTCGAAGCCGGGCTGATGGGGGAAATAGGCGCGAGTCGGTTTCGCTCCTGTGTCACGAAGCGGATCGTACCAGCTGCCGCCGCAGACGACCGCTTTGCCGTCGTCTGTATTGGACGCCGTCCATTCGGCGACGTTGCCCAGCATGTCGTAAAAGCCAAACGGGTTGGGCAGGTACGAGCCGACGGGGGCGCTGACGCGTGAATGGTCGTTGACGCGGACGTCCGCAATGCGCCACGCTGGAAGCGTATTCACTCTATCCGTCCAGGAAAGCGGGTTGATGTCCGCGTTCGATTTATCCGACAGGTTTTCCAGACGACTGTAGTCGGCGTTCGTCCCAAACCAGACGGGAGAATCTTCAATTCCTGCTTTAGCAACGCGCGTCCATTGTTCCTGCGTCGGGAGTGAAACCTGCTTTCCCGTTTTCTTCGCTAGCCAATCGCAAAACGCCTGCGCGTCCTGCCGGGTTACTCGAACAACGGGCTGACGCGGACGGTTGAGAGCGTGCCACGCTTCCCCCGGGCTGAAATGAATAAAGTCGGCAAACTCCACGCCGCTGTCGTGCGATGGATTAAACGCGCTGTACTGTTCGTTTGTAACTTCGCAAATCCCCAGATAATAATCCATTCCGGGAACGGGGCGGCATGTCATTGTAACACCCGGCGCGAGTCCCAAAACCAGATCGCCGTCTTGCGCCGACAGG
>JAZUMX010000072.1:0-1945 GCA_045603865.1 Thermoguttaceae bacterium | reverse complement strand
TTGTCATCTGGGACGCCAACACGTGGACGGTTATCGACAAATTCACTCCGGAAAACCGTTCAAGCAAAGGTATGGAAAAAGTTCTCAGCATCAACAGTTTGGCGTTTTCTCCAGATGGATCCATACTGGCGGCTGGCGGCTCGGTTCAACCACATCAAAACTGGGTTGGCGAAAAGAATTCCGTGCATCGCAAAGGCTGCGTTATTCTCTGGGACATGAACCTTCATCAAGAGGTTACGCAAAACAATTCAGAGGTTACTCTTCAACCCAAATACGATTTTACTACTGATGTAGACTGCGTCTTCAGTTTGGCGTACACCAATTTGGGAAAACATCTCATCGTTGGGGCGTCTGGAGCAAACTCTGGCATTTACATTTTGGAACGCAACGGAAACATTTCTCTTGCTCTTGACATGACCACCAAACGCAGTTCCCTTTCTGCCGACGGCGCTCAGTATTCCAGCGGACACAACACCCCTCCCAGCGCATATTTAAAAGCCGCGCTTCGGTTCGACAACAGACGAGTTGCCGCCGGCGACAATTACGGGCGCGTTTCTCTCTGGGAATTTCAGGGAGAGCTTTCCGGTCAGGAACGCATTCAGGCTATGGATTTTTCCAGCCCGCATGACCGTTTAGACAAAAACATTCGAGACATCAAATATTCTTTTGACGGCAAATACCTTGTTACTTGCGGGGAAGAAATTGCCATCTGGAACGGGGAATCCGATTCTTTGCAGTTAATCGGATATCTATCGCCCCAGGTTGAAGCCATTTATCAGGCAAGGTTGTATTACGGGCACAGCATTGCGTTTACCCCTGACGGCGAAAGCGTTGCCGTTGCCTGCTCAGACAAAATCATTCGAATCTGGGATTTCAAGCAGTTCTCTACCATGCTTCGTCGCATCACGCCGGTTGAAAGAGCTGAAAAGGGCAAGACTTTCAATACCAGGTTTGACGCTCAAACCATTGAAACGCCTGCTGAACTTGATTTCAGAACCCCGAAGAAAAAGAACCCGCTGTAATCAGACAAGTGAGGCAGCAGCGTTGTTGAGCGCTTTGCATAACTCCCAACTCCTCGCTTCTAACTCAAAACCGCTCGCTGATCCACAATTGCCATCGGCATTATAATTATAATATGACCCCTACAACTATACAAGATTATACTACAGTATCCCAACTGAGTCCTGGAGACTCGGCAGACGTTGTTGGGGCGGCGCTGCCGGATAAAATTCTGGAACGCCTTGCTGGAATGGGATTAAACATGGGCGCGCGCTGTACGCTTATTCAGGGCAATCGATGGAATCCGTACGTTGTTGCAGTCGACGAAACGCGCATTGCCCTCGGCCGCGAACTGGCAGAAAAAATTTACGTTAAAAAAGTAGCTGCTAGCTATTAGCTCCTAGTCATTAGCTTTGTTACTGGTAGTTCTTAGCATTAACATTTAAAGCAGGAAACTAATAATACAAAGCTGGAAGCTAGCAGCTAGGGGCTAGCAGCTATCCTCGCAACTCGCAACTTTTATAATATGCATATTCATTCAGACCTGTTGATCGCTTTGGCGGGGCAGCCCAATTCCGGGAAGTCGTCCTTGTTTGAGGCGTTGACAGGCGTTCATCAGGAAATCGGCAACCATGCGGGCATAACCGTAGAAAAAAAGTCCGCGCATTATCACGACGGGGAACGGCGAATCGAAGTCGTTGACCTGCCAGGAATGTACAGTCTCAACTCGACGTCGCCGGAAGAGCGCGTTGCTCGAGACTTTATTCTTCTGGAACGTCCGGAGGCGATTGTCGTTGTCGTAGACGCATCCAATCTCCGGCGGCACATGTCGCTCCTGCTCCAGATTCTGGAAATGCAGCACCCGACAATCGTCTGCCTGAACATGGTAGACGTCGCCCAGCGGCGCGGGATTGTTATCGACGTGGAAAAACTCTCAAAGATATTG
>JAZUMX010000071.1:0-4425 GCA_045603865.1 Thermoguttaceae bacterium | reverse complement strand
TTATCGCCGCCAAAAACTCTCATCTGGTCGTCATGGACGGCGACGGGCGGGAAGCGGATCTGTACGCTCTGCCGGAGGAAGAAGCAGCGCAGAAGTTCTGGATTTCCGACCCTCAGCCGGTAATCGTTCGACAGCGCGAGCCGGTTATTTCCGATACGATTGACACAACGCCAAGAGAAGCCCCCACCGGGCGTCTGGCAATGGCGGATCTGTATCAGGGCAGAAGAATGAAAGACGTCCCGCGCGGCACGGTGAAAAAGCTGCTGATTATGGAACCGTTGCCGATTCCCGTCCATTACAACGGCGGGATGATGTCCATTTCCACCGGCGGCACGTTTGCTCTGGAACGAATCGTCGGAGAAGTCCCGGTCAACGAAGACGGTTCCTGTTACATGGAACTGCCGGCAAACCGTTCTCTGTTTTTTATCGCTCTGGATAAAGACGGTAAAGCGGTGAAGAGAATGCACTCGTTCACCACGCTCATGCCGGGCGAAAACGCAACGTGCATCGGCTGTCACGAACAGCGCACGCAGACGCCAACCGCGGCGGATCAAAAACAGCTCTTTGAAGCGATGAAGCGTCCGCCGGTCAAGCCGCAAAAGGTGGAAGGCGTTCCGGAAGTGTTCGACTACATGCGCGATATTCGCCCCATTGTCGACAAGTACTGTCTGGAATGTCACTCGGAGGACAACATGCAGGCGGGCGTCAATCTTTCCAGCGATTTGAAAGCGTCGTCGTTTGTCGCGTCGTACTCTACGCTAAGCCATCGCAACGGCGGAATGCTGGGCGACAACCGCAACCGGCCTCAAAGCGATTTCCAGCCGTACGAGATCGGTTCCGCCGCCAGTACGTTCTACAAACTGCTGGAAAACGGGCATCCGGATAAAGACGGCAAAGTCCGTTACACGGTAACGCCGGAAGATTTACGCATGGTTCGATACTGGATTGAATCGGGCGCCAACTATGCCGGCACGTACGCCGCCGACGCCTGCGGAGAGTTGCGGTGGGGGTATTCGCCCTTTGATTCGGAAGGCAGAGAAAATGGCCATCAGGTTAATGAAGACGTCAATTGGGAGGAAACGAAGGCGATGGCGGAGGTTGTCAACCGCCGCTGCGCGTCCTGCCATAACGGAGAAAAACGTCTGCCGTCGCGCTTGACAGACCAGACAAATTTCGCCAATCCCGGCTGGACGGTCAACCTGTCATACCCGGAAAAGTCCCGACTGATTCGCGGTCCGTTGGCAAAGGAAGCAGGAGGACTGCAACGATGCTGGAAAGAAGTCGACGGGAAACGCGTCCCGGAAATTGTGTTTAAAGACACGTCCGACCCGGACTACCAGACTTTGCTCAAGGCAATCGAACGAGGGCGTCATTTTGTTACAGTTGAACGAACACATTTCAGTTTCGCGCCGACTCAGCCGTTCTATCCGAACGAATGGTACGTTCGGGAAATGAAACGCTACGGCGTCCTTCCTCCAGACTTCCAGTTCGGAACGCCAATTAACCCGTACGAAACCGACCGCAAATACTGGGAACTGCTGCAAAGCGAATGGCAAGTGAAGTAATTCGGAATTCGGAATTCGGAATGCTGAATTACGCAAAGCGGTCCTCAATGGTTGCGTGCGGGACAGTCCGTTCACGGATTAGACGGATTAAACGGATTTTCGCCGATTGATTAATTGAAACTCAATCATCATTTGCACATCATTGGATTTTTAAACACGAAAAACACGAAATAATCGAAATTTACGAAAATGTTAGATTTTAAAATAATCCTTTCGCTTGTTTCGTTCTTTTCGTGTATTTCGTGTTAAAAAAACTCTTTTGAGCTGGCAAAACGCCCGCTTTTTAGTTCTCAGACGCCAACTTCCGGATAAGTCTCAAAGAAATTCGTATTCCATCCGAATGCCGATGTCTAAAAAGGTGAAGAATGTAAAATACTCCGGCGGGGTCGGATAAACCTTTTGACTGATCTGGAAAGCGTACGGCATTGGATCGATGCCCTGTTCGATCAACGGCTTGGTATACTTGTGAATCTTGGTAAAACGACGGTTCTGAGAGACTTCCATTGAATCGAGACGTGCAATCGGGTCTGTAATGGTTTGCTCGTGAGAAGGGAGTAACGTTTTAACGATTCCCTCTTCCACCATTTTGCGAATGAGAATCGTACCCTTGCAATAGTTGGCGTATCCCAGCGTTTCTCCAAACAACAACGGCCAAATCGGCGGCAGCGTATGAGATAAAACATGATCTCCAGCAAATAAGACGTCGTCAAGGAGAAAACAGGAATGCCCTTTAGTATGTCCAGGAGTTGGAATAACGGTAAAATCGTCGATTTTATCTCCATTGTCGAAAAGATGATCGACTTCGTAATCAACCGTTCTCGGTCCGAGATCCAAAAAACATTGCCGTAAATGAGTCCTGGCTTCTTCCGGGACGCCGCACAGATCGAAAAACGTCTGTAAATACTCTAACGCAGATGCAAAGTAATCTTTGTTTTGCGCTATCATCTGGTAGTCGAGCTTATGAATCCAGCGTTCTACAGAGGGATTGTCAAACAATGGCAAACCGCCGATGTGATCCAGATGCGAATGAGTCAGTAAAACGCGGCGAACGTCTGAAGGACGGAAAGGAACGCCGTATTGCGAATTTAAGACGTCGAAGCCGTCAAGAATATCCTGGTGGGAAGTCGCATCTTCGCTGCCGGTATCGATAACGGTAGCCAGAGACGGGATTACATGAATCCGTCCGACCATGGACCGATACATTTGGCAGCGAATGACATATACGTCAATTCCTGAACCGGTAACAATTTTTTCTACTGGTAAACTCATTCTGACTGACTTGACGTAATTACTGTCCAACCACGTTCATTTGGCTCAAATGGCTCGCCGCCAAACAATTCGAACTTGTTGACTTTAATATTTTTCAGAGCGTAAGACTGTCTGTCGCCGTTGGGGGAATACCTCTGAAACGCGACAGGTTTGCAAGGTCTGACGTTAATAATCAACTCTGCTTTTGTCATGTCCTGCAAGTCTTCCTGATATTTAGGATACGCTTCGAGCCAGATTTGTCCTTGCGGAGCGCCGGGAGGAAGTGGGAGTATTCTAATCCAGTATCGATCGCGAAGCGTTGCCGCGGACGCGCCAAAAAGGAACGCCATTGGCCCCTTTTTCAACTCTTGCCCTGTTATAGAGCCGTCTGAATATTTGTATTCGTTGATCTCTTTTTTATCGAAATTGTACGTATATACAGACTTGCCATTGCAGCGATAAAGCTCTTTGGGCGGACCGTCAATACGAAAAACGCCTTTGTTGGGAGCTTCGTATTTTAAGAACCCTGTAGTCTGCTGAGCTTTCGGAGGAGAGTTGACGTCCGTTCCTCCTACGGACACCGCCGGATAGGAGTACAAGTCAAAATCCGCCTCAAATTTTTTAATCCCTCGCGTATAACTTTCCCAAAACGCCAAAACTCTGTTGACGTTGTCCTGTTCCTGGGGAGTCAGTTCAAACGGGGCGTTAGACTGCAACGGAACTGCAGGCTGACCCACAGGCTGAGGCTGACCGACAGGCTGCGGTTGACCAAAAGTCTGTGGTTGTCCTACAGGCTGAGGCTGACCAAAGGACTGTGGTTGTCCCCCAGGCTGGGGCTGACCAAACGACTGGGGTTGTCCCACAGGCTGCGGCTGACCAAACGACTGGGGTTGCCCTGTTGACGGTTGTGGAACGTATGAGCCGTTTTGAGGATTGGGCATAGCCGTTCTTTGCGGCGTCGTTTGAGTTGAATACGATCCGTTTGCTGGAAGGGCTCCGCCTTTTCCTGAAATGTCAAAGCCGGAATTGGGGACTGGCGTAACAGGAGCTCCGTTATAATTGTTTCCCGCTGGCGAAGGATTAACGTACTGTCCAGCGGCGGGATACTGCGTTCTTCCCGGAGCGGCGGGCGAATAACCGGTTTGCGAAAACGCCGATGCTGTCAGCAATAAAAACGCAAACCAGGCGACAGCGACAATTCTGTGATTCATCTATTAAGTTCCTTTATCGGATTGCTTTTTGTGTTTTACGATATGCCTTAGTATAGCAGAAATCCTCGGATAATTCAAGAGCGGTTCAGCAAAATACGCTCAGTTTTAACCATGAGTTTTTATTCTTATGAACTTTTTCTGCCTTTATGGATAAGCGGTATATATCGGTATTCTTTATTAAAAAGAGATACGATAACCAATAAGGAAGCAATCAGAATAAAAAACGGGTAGGTCAATATTCCTCTCAGGTATTTCCGAACGGGCTTGCCGCAATAAACAACGCTCAGGAGAGCCATTATGAGCATTGCCAGATAGGATCCCAAAGCAGCGCCGGCGCCTAAAATCAAATTAAACGTCCAATCCGAATTGGGAAGCAGCGTTTGAGGAATTAATGGCGTTCT
>JAZUMX010000070.1:0-1848 GCA_045603865.1 Thermoguttaceae bacterium | reverse complement strand
GTATAATTTAAATAGGGTTTCAGAAAAACAAGATGGGGAGGCGCTTTGTAATCCCAATTCTAAACCTATCGAATTCGAGGGGTTAGAAAAGATAATTGACAGAACGCTTTGTCCTCAGTCCGACAAAATGGATAACAGCTGCGAACGCCACCGGCATGATTACCCTGTCTGGTCGTTATGGCGAAACTTATGCGCGAAGCGAGAACTGGCAAAGATCAACTATCGCATCCACACGGACGCGATCAAGGAAAACTATTATGAATCAACGCATTGAAAAAAATCGAGAAACCATGCGCCTTTTTGAGAAGTGCATCAACACAAACGACCTGGAATTGGGAAACATGCTCATTTCCGCAAAAGCCGCATTCAAGACTCCGGTCTCACCCGAACCGCTCATGGGGGCGGAGGGGTACTTGAGCGTCGTATCGATGATGAGGGCGAGCTTTCCCGACGTGCAATGGAAACTCGAGGACATGGTTGCTGACGAACATACAGTCGCCGTACAATGGACTTGTTCCGGGACGTTTACCGGCTCGCAGCCGTTCGCGGGCATTCAGCCCAACGGTCGCAAATTCTCTACGACCGTTATGAACTTCTACAAGTTCGACGACGACGGTCTGATAATCGACGACGTCGCGGGCGTTGGCATTGCTGGAATCCTGCAAGGCATCGGAGCGATTAAATAGCAGAAATCTCTGTAACTTTACAACGAAGAGAACCCTGCCATTAAGGCATAATCTCATGAAAGGAAATCCAACTTCATGAACAGACGTGAATTTATCGGCTCGATAGGCGCTGCGGCGTTGATGTCGTCCGGTCTTATAGATAAGATTGCGTACGGCGAGGAAGCGGCTACTGCCGCACCCGAGGACGCGATTTCTGTATGGAACCGCGAGACGGAACTCGTCGCGCCGGAGGTATACAAAGCGTATCTCCAAGACGGCAATACGCGGGGGCTGGCAACGCTTGAGAAACTGGAGGCGGCGTTCGAAAAGGTTTTCCGAGAGGCAAAAGAGACGGTCGTAACGGGCGCTGCGCCTGCTGTCTGGAGCGTGTACAATATGGGATACATCGTCAAGACGCGCGAATCGCTGTTCTCCATCGACCTCGTGCACCGGCGGGATGTGGAGTTCGTTCCGCTGCTCGACTTTGCGCTCATCACCCACATACACGGCGACCACTGGCGGCGGGAATTCTACGGGGCGATGAACGGCGCGGGAAAGACGGTCGTATCCAACTTCCTTAACAACAACGGCGTGAAGGACAGGGAGAAGGACAGCGGCTTTATTCGCGGCGTGAAGACGTTCAAGTTCAAAGACGTGGAAATACGCACGTCGCTTATCGACCACAACGAACATTTGATCGACTTCACGACGGCGTTTGAGATAAAATTTGGCGACTTCATCCTCTACCACACCGGCGACAGCGGACGCGGCACGGAGCCGAAACTGAACACCGTCTGGGGAAGCCCTGACCTGTGGCTGTTCTTCCCCGGCTGCGGCATCGACGTCCTCAAGGCTGTGAAGAAGGTCAACGCCAAGCGTATCGTGTTCGGTCATCTGTGGGAACTCGCTCATGCGCAGAACCATCAAGGCCGTCTCGATGAACGGCTCATCCGTCCGCGGCTCGTCCAGGCGAAAGATGCTGGTTGTCAAGACGTCTCCGTTGCCTTCTGGGGTGACAGGATCATATAAAATCAGTTTTTGGCGCGAGTTTCGGGTGATGTTACTCGACTCGTATTGAATCCCGACAAACAACGTAACAAGGAAACAATTATGAAAGACGGAAAATTATTGGCGATGTTTTTTAACGGAAGCCCGCGCAAGGGATGGAATACAGCCAAGGCGC
>JAZUMX010000069.1:0-4445 GCA_045603865.1 Thermoguttaceae bacterium | reverse complement strand
AGAGGGCGCCGACGTCAAAGTTCTCGCCGAGGGTCAAACCAAAGAGCTCGAAGAACTCGAAGCCGACTTCTTAATGAGAAAGAAATATCTCGAAGGCTTTAAAAAAGGCGCCGTTATTACCGAAGTCGACTACCGCAATATGCCCGAAGAATACGAAGAGCTAATTACCGTAAAAATGGGCGCCGAAGCGATTAAAAAATTACTCGACGAAATCGACCTCGACCTCCTTATTAACGAACTAAAAGAAGAGTATTCGACCGCCAAGGGTCAAAAAGCGAAGAAAATCTCGAAACGCCTAAAGACTCTCGAGGGTATGCAAGCCGCCGGCATTAAGCCGAACGACCTTGTCTTGACCGTTATTCCGGTCATTCCTCCAGATCTTCGCCCGATGATTTCTCTCCCTGGCGGACGCTTCGCGACTTCCGACCTTAACGACCTCTATCGTCGCGTTATCAACCGCAACAACCGCTTAAAGAAACTTCTCGACTTAAACGCCCCTGAGGTTATCTGCCGTAACGAAAAACGTATGCTCCAGGAAGCCGTCGACGCCCTCATCGACAACTCCGCCTCCCACGGCGGACGTACCGCTGCCTCCCAAAACGGTCGCCGAAAGCTCAAATCTCTCTCCGACCTTCTCAAGGGTAAACAAGGTCGCTTCCGCCAGAACCTCCTCGGTAAACGTGTTGACTATTCCGGTCGCTCGGTTATCGTCGTTGGTCCAGAGCTAAAGTTAAACGAATGTGGTCTCCCGAAACAAATGGCGCTCGAGCTCTTTAAGCCATTCGTTATCTCTTGGTTGATTGGGAACGAATATGCGAACAATATTCGCGTCGCGACCCGCATGATTGAAGCCGGCGAAGCGGTCGTTTGGGACGCTCTCGACGACGTCATCCAGGGAAAATATGTCCTCCTAAACCGCGCTCCGAGCTTACACCGTCTCTCGGTTCAGGCTTTCCAGCCCAAACTTATCGACGGCAAAGCAATCCAGCTCCACCCGCTCGTTGCGTCCGGCTTTAACGCCGACTACGACGGCGACCAGATGGCAGTCCACCTCCCGCTCTCAAGCGATGCCCAAGCTGAAGCTCGCGAACTTATGTCCGCAACCAAAAACTTGCTAAAGCCCGCCGATGGCGCCCCCGTCCTTGCTATCTACCAGGACGTTGTTCTCGGAATTTATTACCTAACCTACGATAAACCCGGAACCGATACCGACGACGTAAAGGCTTTCTCCTCAATTTATGAGGCAGAAATGGCGTATGATAAAGGCCTAATCGCTCTCCAAACCCCGATTCGTGTCTTTGCGAAGAAAGAAATTAGAAACACAACTCTCGGTCGCGTTATCTTTAACGAAATTCTCCCGAAAGATTATCCGTTCGATAACTCCGTCCAGACCTCGAAACAACTCAAGAAAGTTATGGCGAACATTTTCGATATTTACGGTCCTGAAGTAACCGTAAAAACCGCCCACGCCGTTAAAAATCTCGCGTTCGAATACGAAACAATTGCTTCCGTCTCGACCGCAAAAGACGACTACCCGACTTATCCAGAAATCGCCGACTTCGTTGCTGAGGGCGACGCAAAAACCGCTTTGATTCAGGACCAATTTAATCAAGGTCTCGTAACCGAAGAAGAGCGTAGAAACCTAACCGTTGCGAACTGGCGCGACATCGACAAGAAGATTTCCGACTTCCTTAAGGAAAAACTTTCTTCCCTCGATACCGACATCGCCGTTATGGTCAACTCCGGCGCCCGCGGTTCCGTCTCGAACATTAAACTCGCTTCCGCGGAAATCGGCATCATGGTCGACATCAACAACAACGAAATCGAGCTTCCGGTTAAATCCTCCTATAAAGAGGGGCTAAATACCCTCGAATCCTTTATCGCGACGCGAGGCGCCCGTCAGGGTCAGGTTTCGACCGCGCTTCGTACTGCCGACTCTGGTTATTTGACCCGCCGTCTCGTCGACGTTGCCCAAGACGTCTTTACAACCGACGAAGAGGCATTTGACCCCGGCTTTACCGTCTATAAACGCGAAACCGAAATTACCGGCATTAACTTCGCCCAGCGTATTTCTGGTCGCTTTACCGCCGAGGCTATCCCTGGCTATCTCGAAGCCGACCAACTTATTACCCCTGAACTTGCCGCCCAAATTGAAGCCGACGACAAAATCGAGAGCGTAAAAATCCAGTCCGTCTTAACGACGACCGCAACCTCTGGCGTTCCGCGAAAAGCCTACGGCGTCGACATGTCGACCCGCGAACTTGTCGAGGCGAACCAACCAGTCGGCGTTATTGCCGCTCAGTCCCTCGGCGAACCTGGCACCCAGCTTACCCTCGATACGAAACACGGTTCCGGCGTCGCCGGTTCTGGTGCGATCGCTCGCGGTCTTCCGCGTGTTGAGGAGCTTCTCGAAGCCCGCTCCCCGAAAGGTCAGGCTTGGATTTCTCCGGTCGACGGCGTTTGTGAAGTCTGGGAAGACAACAACCACTTTGTCGTCCAAATCACTCCCCAATCTGGCGAAACGACTCGTATTGAACTCGAAGGCAGGAAAGCAAAAGTTAAAGACGGCGCCTCCGTTAAAACTGGCGACGTTATCGCCTCGAAACCGAAAGGCGCTGAACCTCTAATCGCTCCGTTCGACGGCAACGCCCAGCTCGTTGACGGCGCAATTATCCTTGTCGCCGCCGCGAATTCCCCTGTTCGAGTCGAAATCCCTGGCTCCGCCGAACTTGTCGTAAAGTCAAACGACTCCGTTAAGGCTGGCGACCGCCTAACGACCGGTTCTTTGAACCTCCAAGACCTCTTGAAATACAAGGGGGCCGAAGAGACCGAACGCTATATCATGGACGACGTTATGTCCGTCTACGCCGCCCAGGGTCACGAAATCTCCGCCAAACATTTCGAGGTTATTATTCGCCAAATGTTTAACCGCGTCCAGATTACCGAGCCTGGCGACAGCTCCTTTGTCTCTGGCGACATCGTCTCCCGCGCCGCTGTCGAAGACGAAAATAAAGAGCTCGAAAAAGACGGAAAAGAAAAGGCGTACTTCGACAATCTTCTCCTCGGAATTACGAAAGTCTCGATTTGGTCAGATTCGTTCCTTTCCGCCGCTTCGTTCCAGGATACGACTCGCGTTCTTATCAACGCCGCAATTAACGGTCGCGTTGACCACCTCCACGGTCTAAAGGAGAACGTCATCATCGGTCGCAAGATTCCGGTCGGAACCGGCGTCCACCCAATCATCTCAACCCCCGAAGTTGATTCTCTAGAACCAACCGAAGCCGATCTCGCAGGAATGTAGGCTCGTTAGGGTTCAAGGGGTTCTTGTTCAGGGTTTAGTCCGAATCCGCAGATGCCCAGTGTAAAATTACAACAGCTACGAACTTGAGTACCTCGACAGTTCGAGTGTCGAAAGTTCGACTATGCTGTTGTAATTTTTAGCATGGCGCGACGAGGACCAGGACAAAACCCGAACAAAACCCCAAAAACAACAAGAATCAGCGAATATACTTATTTTTGTTTTGACGCTAAAACCTCTTGACTTTTTATCCCGTTTGTGCTATAATGTAATTATCGCACATTAATAAGGAGGGTTACCCCATGCGTAAGCTCAGCGAAGTCATCGAGACCGTCAAGACAAACATCGCTCTCAACGAAGAATTGAAAGCGACCAACCACCTCTACCGCGCTCTACACCACGCCGTCAAAGGCTACCAGCTCTCCGAACAGGAGAAAGCCCGCCTCAGCGAGCTAGCCGAGTACACGAAGGACAGGATCATCTGCGACCTGACTTTTGGCGAGCAGGCTCTCTGCGCTATCGCGATCACGATCGTCCTCGAAGCCATAGTCATTGGCGCCATCATCGGGCTCTCTGTCCTGTTCCCGACACTGAACGGCGTCTCGGATACGGCAATTACGCTCATTCTGCTCACCCTGTCGCTGATCGTCGTCATTCCGACCGTCTATCTGTTGATTCGACCCAACGGACTCCTCTACTGGATCGCCGAGAAGCGCGCCGAACGTCGCGAACGGTGGCTGGATAATCTCTGTCAGGATACATCCGAAACGCGACGCCTCGCAAACGCCCCGACCACCCGCATCGTCCATAATAATAACTAACCCAACCCGACGCCCCTCCAACCGCGCTAAACCGCGCAACTCCTACCCCGCTCTAAGCCCCAAAAAGCCCAAGCGGGGCTTTTTTCTCCCTAAAATCCCCTTGTAAAATCTCTTAAACTGTGCTAAAATAAACCTCGTATATTCTAATACCTAGACGAAAAAGTAAGTCCGACCCCTTAAAAAGGGAAAGAAACTGCTTAAAAGTCTAGATTTAATAATGTTAAATTTAAGGGAAAGTGAAATGAAAGTCATTCTCGGCACCAAAATTGGTATGACCCAGATTATCGGCGACGATGGCGTCGTAACCCCCGTTACGATTCTCGAAG
>JAZUMX010000068.1:0-3619 GCA_045603865.1 Thermoguttaceae bacterium | reverse complement strand
TTCCCCATTCCCTACTCCCTAGGCTGCCGGCGTGGGCGTTGATCCGTAGGTGTCGACTTGAGACAGGTCCAGATTTTCCGTCCAGTGTTCGCCTTTGGAAATCCAGATTTCCCCAAACAGCTCGTACTGCTGAGCCTTGACGCCAAAGTGTCGAATGAGTTCCATGGCGCCCAAAAACGTGCCGATTAAAGCGGTGCGTTTCATGCCGGGCTGAAACAGTTCGGAAAACGTGGTCGTTCCCTGCGTTTTGAGCTTGTCCTGAATCCGCTGCATGTAGACGTAAATGGGCGGCTCGTTGTTGACGATTCGGCTTTGCGGATCGACCTGCGATTCCTTGACAATTCGTCCAAACGCGCTGACCAGATCCCACAGCTCGACGCGCTTTATCGGTTCCGCCGCAAAGTTCTGGGCGCGCGGTGGGAGGTCGTTCGCCAAACGCGGATAATTCTGCTGCATCAATTCGCCGGAGCGTTCCAAATCCGCCGCCGCATCCCGATATTTTTTGTATTCCAGCAAATGAGCGATAAAACTCGTCTTATCCTGCTCGACTTCGTCCTGTTCAATCGCCTCGGCGTCCGGCAGAATCTGCTTCGATTTGATTTCAATAAGCTGAGCCGCCACCCACAGAAACTCGCCGATCTCGTTAAAGTCCAGAAATTCCAGAACCTTTGTGAATTCCAGAAATTGCTGTGTGATTATACTTAACGGAAGATTGCAAATGTCCAGCTCCTGTTTCCGTACAAGGTACAGCAACAGGTCCATTGGACCTTCAAAAATATCCGTCAGTTTGACTTCAAAATCCATTTATGTTGCGAGTTGCGAGTTGCAAATAAGCTTCTAGCTACTAGCTACTGGTTTTTAGCTTTTGATTCCAGCTTCAAGCTTTAAACGTTAACGCTGAGAATCACAAGCTTCCAAGCTAATGACTAGCAGCTAACAGCTTAAAGCTTATTATCTCCTAAAACGTTCCAGACTCCGGATTGAGCGACGGCAGAGCGTTCGGGTCAATTTCGGGCATCGTTAAATTCTCCTGCGTTTGGGAAGCGTCGGCGGCGTTATTGCCGGAATAAACCGGAACCGTCAAAGACGGGTCAGCGCCGTAAGCGGAATTCCCTTGCCCAGTTCCATTCATGGGAACAGACGCCCTGTGGGGAGAATTATAGTATTGCTGTTCTTCCTCCGTAGCGTGACGCCAACGCAGCGGTTCTTCGCCGGTTCCCGTCGCAGGCGTTCCGTACGAAGGATTGTTGTATGACGGATTCACCCCTGACGCAACTCGGGGAGAGTTGGGGTACTGACCAGAATACTGCGGAGGCAGCGGATGATTGGGAACGCTTAACCCTGAATCGCCTCCAACCGTCGCTCTGGGATAGGCGTTGGGGTATTGACCAGAATACTGACCCGGATACTGCGGCGCGGCAGCCTGTTCGGGATATCCAGGCGTATCCAACGCGGAAGCGACGCCTCTTGCCGCTCTGGGGGAAGAATTGGGATACTGTCCCGGATACTGACCTGGATACTGTCTTGGATATTGCCCCGGATACTGAGGCGCGGCGCCCGGCGCGGGATAATCTGGCGTTTCCAACGCTGAAGCGACTCCTCTTGCCGCTCTGCGAGAAGTTGGGTATTGAGGCGCTAAAGCCGGCGCGGGAGCGGGAGAACCGAACGCAGGAGCGCTCAAAGCAGACGTAACTCCAGCCGACGTCGGATTGACGGTCGAGTTGGCGTATTGCTGTTCTTCCTCTGTAACGCGGCGCCAGCGAAGCGGGGCTTCGCTTTGAGCCGTCTGCTGAGTTCCATCCAGCAAACTGGAGCTGGAAGAAGCGTTCTCGGCGGCGTACGATTGATACCATCCGTTTTGGGTTGCATCCTGAGCGTACGCGTTGGAATAAAGCGGACTGTTATTGGCAAGCATTTGTGTACTGCACGTATTGCACGGACTGCATGTATTGCAAGCGGCGCTGACGCCGCAAGTATTGTAACGGCAATTCGTCTGCGGCGACGCCAGACGCGTCGTCCCGACAAGCGTTTGATATTGCGAGCAATGAGCAGTTTTATATCCGCAGTTCTGACAGCCAACTGTAAGACTGATAACAAGCGCGGCTGCGCTTAGTACGATGTATTTGTTCATTTTGGATTCCTTATATTTGGAGTGTTTTTCGACTATATACCAAATATCAGGAATTTTGTCCAGAGTAGTTTTTAATTATAAATTGGGCTCTTCCGGTAAAATGTCATCTGGCGTTTGCGAAGGTCAGTCCGCTCGCGGATTTGGCAAGCCGGGGCGGGTGAGACCATGGGAAAATACGTTAACGCCGATTGATTATTAACTAATTCTCCCAGTAGATAGCCAAAAGATCGTCTTCCAGAACAGCGTCGACAGCGTCGTTAAACTTCTTCAGAGAATCGTCGTCTACGCAGTTGGAGACGGGAGTTTCCGTTCCCGATTCCGTCAGAACGTCGCTGACATCCAGTAAATAAGAACGATTCTGGTTATCATACAAGTCTAACAATGAAGCTGAATACGCTTCGCGAAGTTCCATGGACGATTCGACCTTGTCCTCATTTATAAGCAGAGCCTCATTTATAGGCAGCGAATTATGAGCGTCGAAAGCCGATTGAAGAGTTTCATTCTGAGAAATAATAAACTCCTCATTCTGAATTTCAGATTCGACTTTCTCAACTTCTTCATTTTTAACTGGCAAAATCGACGACTCGCTGGGCAGCGGAATCGGACTTGACTCGGTTTTTTTTGACCTGCCGAAATACATTGCAAACGCAACAAAGTCGGCAACGTCAACGATCCCGTTTTTATCGAAATCCGACTTGGTTGCGTTCTTGTAATTCGGATTGTCCTGCGACATATTATTCGTGTTGCATCCAAATACGGTGGCGAATTCGATAAAGTCGTTAACGTCAATAACATTGTCGTGAACCAAATCGAAAGACATTGATTGAACGGTAGTCGATAAATCAGAACCGTTCAAAGCGCAGACGGGTTTCGGATTCTGACCGTCTTCTATACCAGCGTTTTCGCCAGTCAATGGCGTCAATACAATTGTTCCCAAATACAGATTGTTCGTTTGGCTGGCAATTGTTTTTGAAACCTGAATAGTTAAGGTGTATTGAACATTCCCATTGGGAAGCTGAGTCCTTTGAGAAAGGTTCATTGAAACGCCGTTTGAGCAGGACGTAACGCTGGGAGCGCTGTAAATGTCAGGATTATACGAGAACGTATAAGTCGTTTGACCGCTGTTAAGGCTGTTCACGCCCGGAGTCCAAAGTTCAATATAGCAGTCGTCCCAATCTGTCAGCTGTTCGACGCTTGCAGCCATTCCCGAGGAGGGCGTATGACTGACAGACCTGTTTTGGACGGACGCTGAAATCGGCAGTTTTACGTTGATGGAAGTTGAACTGTATTCCGAGTTGCTGTATGCTCCTGTTCCAATCGCTCGAACGCGGAAGTAGTACGTTGCATTGCGATTGAGCCCGCTGATAGTCGTAACGCCAGGCTGGACATTTTGGACAGTTGTCGCGTTGGAAAAGTTTGAGTTAAGAGAGTATTCCAGCGAGTACGACGCAGCATGGGCAACGCTGCCGACTGTAACGGAAACGGAGT
>JAZUMX010000067.1:0-3742 GCA_045603865.1 Thermoguttaceae bacterium | reverse complement strand
ACAGAACGACATGGCTACGATCCGACTTCCAATTTGGCGCCGACGCTGTGCGCGGCTATGTTAACGGGCATTCTCGTCTGCGCCTTGTGCTTAAGCACGTCGTTGGTAAAAAGCATGTGGCGTCAGGTCGACAGCCGCCTTGGACGCATTGAAACCTGTCTGCCGGCTCCTACGACGTTTCGCACTCAGCTGGCAAGCGATATCGCCATTGGACAAAAAATCGTCAACGATAAAAATAACTATCTCAAACCGCCCGCTATTTTGGCGGCGGCTTTAAAATTTGACGCAGCGTTGATTTCGCATGTTAATGAACAAGACGAATTCAAAACGTTGCCCGTCGGAGACGTTCGATCCTGCGTTGTGTGGGGCGTAGACGAAAAGTTTACTCACCTGGAATCGCCAGACAAACCGGAATTTCACGACCCGAAGCCGGGCGAGGCGACAGTAAGTCAATACGTCGCGAAAATCCTGAACCTGAAAATCGGAGACGGTCTTATTTTAACCGTCGAATCTCCGCAGGCAATACCTCAGGATTCGCCTTTTGCCAAGCGCACTGGAACGATGACGCAGCTGTCTGTTACAGTTACCAATATCGCTCCGGACAACACAATAGCGTCTTTGAATCTCAAGGCGTCTCAGCTTCCCGCTGTCAACGTTTTTGTTTCGCTGAACTGGCTTCAGAAAAAAATGAGGCTGGAAGGACGCGCCAATATTATTCTTTCCGATTCCAAAATTACGTACAATTACCATCCGGTTCTTGACGATTACGGTTTTCAGTTCAAGCAGTCCGATATGGAATTCTGGACGGTGTCGTCCAACCGTCTGTCGTTTTCTGAACAGGAACGCGCTGCTTTGATGAATCGAATTGACAATCTTTATCCCAATAAGCGGGTGGAACTGGCAAACGTCATGACAACTCTTGTCAATAAGGCAACCGTTGAGAAACAGAACGTTAAAAAAGAAGATCGGCCCTTTATTGCCTATTCTTTCCTGGCGGCGACGGACGACGCTCGCGTTCCGCTGGTTAAACAGGGGCAGGTTGCTGTAACTCAAATGACGGCAGAAGAATTGGAACTGGCGGTAGACGACGAGATTGAAATGGAATTTTACGCCCCGGATGCAACGGCAGGCAAGTCCGTTTTGAAAAAACGCGTCTTCAAAGTCAGCCATATTTTAGAAGACGAGCCGCTTTACTACGATCGCTCCTGGGTTCCGTTTATCAAAGGCGTTTCCGATAAAAACAGCATTCACAACTGGGAAACGTCGTTCCCTGTCGACGACCGGATTATCAAGCCGGAAGACGAAGAGTATTGGGATTTATATGGCGCGATTCCCAGGTTTTTTATCAACCTGGACGAAGCCAAAGATCTGTTTACCAACAGCGCCGGGGCGATTTCATCCGTTCGCGTTTGGGGCTTGGCGCCGCCCAGTTCCAGCGATCTGGCTCCCGCTCCGCAGGAAGTCGGCTGGACGTTCATACCGCTGAAAGACAAATTGTCATTGAGTTCAATCGGAGCGTACGATTTCGCGCTGTTTTTTATTTGCATCTCGTTGACGATTCTCTTTTTCTCTCTGGTTTTGACCGTTTTATACATGCGGCTGAACGTGAATTACCGCTGCAAAGACATCGGCATGCTGCAAACCGTTGGCTGGCATGTAACGCAGATTCGGCAATCGTTTATTTACGAAAACATGATAATCAGCGCCGTTGGCGCGGCGCTGGGCATAGGCGTCGGAGTTATTCTGACCGCGTTTGCCGTTGTATACCTCAACTTTTTCGGTCTTGAAATCATTGGAGTTCCGTTTATCGGCGTAAGTCTGAACTTTTTAGACTTGATTCCCGGCGCAATAATCGGATGGCTGATAACGTTTATTGTTACAATTATCAGCATTCGCAATCTGGATAAAGTGCGATCAATCCATCGCCTTCAGGGAATTTTTGATTTCCCGCATCCTTACGATCCCAACTCCAGGGGCGGCTTTGCCAGCGTCCTGCTTCAGCTGATATTCTGGTTAATCCTTTTTGGCGTCGCGTTGGCGCCAATGACCTGGAATCTGGAATCGCTGAAAATCCTTCCCCGGATTATTTTCTTTGCCGCCGCCGTCGCGCTTGCGTTTGGAATCTGGTCGTATTATTACAAGCTCAAGCGCCAGCCGTCGACAACGTATGCCAGCGACTTGTCCAATTTCATTCGACATCCCGGACGCTCGTTTTCTATCATGGCGACCGGCGCGCTGATGGTTTTTCTTATACCGTCTCTGTCGCTGTTTATGTACCGAACAGACCGCACCGACTTAATTACCGTTCGCGACAACGGCGGGTATCGTTTGATTGTCAAAACGGCGCTGCCTGTTATCGGCAATATTGACCTCCCGCCAGATCGAGAAGCGGTTGGGTTTAACGCCAAACATCAGGAAATACTCAAAGACGTTGTTATTGACCAGGCGCTTCTGCGCGACGGCGACGACGCGTCTTTGGACAACCTGTATTATCCGAGCGTTCCGCGAATTATCGGCGTTTCGCCCCGAATGATGAACAATCCGCTTTTCGCCTGGAAAAGCGCCATGGTTCCGTCGTTCCCGTGGGACGCCTTATGGCGAAAAGAATTTGCGTTCCCGATGGTTCAAAAAGAGATTATCAAACAGGAATTTCAAACCGAAGATCCTGACGTTATAGCTATTAAAACCAAAGAAGCTATGCTCACTCGCGTTATGCCGTTTATTATAGACGTCCAAACGATGAAGAATCGCTACCATCTCAAGGGGCTGGATTCCAGACTGTTGCTGGACGACCGACCCGGACGCGAGGTGCAAGGGCGGGTTGTCGCCGTTATGGATAACGATATGTTCCACGGAAGTCTTGTTACAAGCGACGAAAACGTCCGACGTTTCTTCCCGGAAATTCGCGGCTGCCGAATGTTCTTCGTCGATTGCCCGGCAGAAAAGACGCAGCAGGTGCGACAGGCGCTTATGGAAGGTCTGGAAACCTACGGCCCGGAAATTGAGTCTGTTTTTGAAAGCCAAAATCGACAGATGGACGTTCACAACGCCTGGATTCGTCTGACTCAGGTTTGGCTTCTGGTCGGTTTGGCTCTGGGCTGTATATGCTATTCTCCGATTCTGCGCCGAAGTCTGCTGATGTCTCAGGGAGAACTTGCGAACCTGTATGCAATGGGATTCAGCGCCTCGCATGTCAGACGGATTGCGATTCTGGAACTCATTCGACCGTTGAGTCACGGAATCAACATCGGAACGATAGCCGCGATTGCGGCAACGGTCGGCGCGACGCTAACGTTCAAGAACTCGTCTCTGCTGGCGTGGACGGGCGGAGTCTGGCTGCCGGCACCCGCCGGCAGTCTGATTATCTCCTGGCTTGCCAGTTCCTGCGCCGCAAAATCCATAACGAATGAATCCATGAGCGAAAAGCTCAAGGGGAATTAGGGAATAGGGAATAGGGAGTAGGAAGTGGAATAATTGTTACACGTGCCGTCTCCCTTATCTCGATATGTCCACTTTAGCCCAGAACGGGTTTTGACGGTCGCCGCGAGTGCGGACGTCTTCCAGCAAAATCTTCAAGTCCGGTTCGATGTACTCGGTTGACAGCTTGACGGGTTTGCCCCCGTTGGTTAAAACGGTCGTCTGTTTTTTGCTGTTAATCAGGAAGGTCATTTTCTTGTCGAAGTCGACAATATTTGGATTGAGCCAGATTGTTACATTTGACCCGGGCGTCGAAAAAATCAGG
>JAZUMX010000066.1:0-1874 GCA_045603865.1 Thermoguttaceae bacterium | reverse complement strand
GAGTCAACCAGGTTGAGAATTCGTTCGTACTTGTCCGGGACGAGCGAGTACGTCTGATGGGTTTCCAGACCGATTTTGATTCCCCGACGGGACGCGACTTTCGACGCTTCCATAATCGAGTACTTAATCAGAACGAAGTCTTCTTCTTCGGTCGTCCAGGTCTGTTTGTGTCCTTCGTGCGTGTTGATAATCGGCGCGCCGCATTCTTTGGCAAACCGAGCCGCCTGCTTGAGGTATTCCACCGCAATTTCCGGCTTGGACAGCTGAGAGTGGGACGAAAAAGCCGACAGTTTCAGCCCGGCGGCTTCGACGGCGTCGCGAATGCGGAACGGGTCGTCGAGCATCGAGACGCTATGAAAATATCGCGCTTCTGACAGCAGTTCGCGTCCCCAGTGAACCATCGGCTCGATGTACTCGTAACCGAGTTCTTTGGCGAACTGAACGCCCCATTCAAAACTCTTGTGGCTGGTGCGAACCGCTTCCAGATTTAATCCGATTCCAATTTTACCCATTGTTTTCTCCTTGGCTAATGTAGGGGGGGGAATATAAGGTTAATTCGGGAACTGAGCGCCTATTGTTGCGACATAGCTTCCAGCCTCTAGCCTTTAGCTGCTAGCTCTTCTTAGAGCTGCGAACGCAAAAGCTAACAGCTAGCGGCTAACAGCTAGCGGCTGGTCTTACCCGAAGAACCATTTGAATTACATTATATCATAGAACAAAATAAAATCAATTGTCTATTTTTGGGAAATTTGTTGTGATTTTTGAGCGCGGTGAAGAACGGTTGGCTCTTCCGGCAAGCGAGAATCCAGGCAGTTAGTCGAGAATCGCATTGTAAGAAAGAGAATCTGTATGCCGTGGGCGCGATTGACTTTCTTGTCATTTAAATATAAATGGATGTACAGTTATTGAGTTACCCATTGATTATTAACGTCTTGCATGGAATAATTGAGTAAATGAAGAATATATCCTGAGTTAAGAAAATTTTTTAGAAAAAAATGGGAAATTTTTAATAGAAGCTCTAGCAAAGAATAGATTTTTGCTATAAAATGAGTATAATCTAATTGAGTAATAACCATTTTTCCTTACAGGAGTATTCAATCATGTCAAAACGTCTTCAGATTATCGCCTTGTTCTGCATTGGGGTTGCAGCAGGGTTTGTTTGCGCGTACTACAGTTTCGACAGCCGCGAGGCGATGGCGACCGGCGGAGTGGACAGAACCGGCGAATATATTATTACGTCCGGACTTCTTGAAGGTGGCGCAGGCGCAACCTATTTCCTGGATTGTTCAACAGGCATGCTGACAGCGACGGTTCCTGCTTGCCGCGGTCAGGGCGGTTTTTGGGGCATGTATAAAACGGACGTAACCAAAGCTCTCAAAGCGTATATTACCCAAAACCCGAAAGACGCTTTTGGACAGCCGCTGGAAATGCCTTCAAAACCCAATTATGTTATGACAACCACGCCGTTCCATTATTTGGGCAAACTCGGTTCGATTTCCTGGCCGGCGGAAGGCGTTTCAATCGTTGAAACCCAGACGGGAATCCAGTTCCTGTACGTCATTCCGTTCAACGCCACAAAGTATAAACAAGGAACGCCTGAATTGCAAGGCGAAATGAGGTGTTTCACCGCCAAGCAGATTAATCCTGTTATGAAACGTAAACAACTTTAGTGTTTAATTAGAAATTTGCAATTACGCAAGCGCCTCAATTATTGCTAATTGACAATTGATAATTATTCTTCAGCCTCTTGCCTGAAAAATTTTTCTAGGGGGGGCTTGTACCTTACGTAAACTTATTAGAATATAGAGTTACGAATTAGCAATTGTCGCAAGTGTTTCAATAATTGATAATTGCTAATTGACAATTGCTAATTA
>JAZUMX010000065.1:0-8603 GCA_045603865.1 Thermoguttaceae bacterium | reverse complement strand
AGAGGGCGACATCTCCGGAATCGGCAGATACCGACGTCTCAAACAGGCGTTTCCCAACGCGATTTTTATCAGCGCCGGCAAAAAGATTGGGCTGGACCGTCTTGCTGAAAAAGTTGTCGAGGCGTTAAGTCAAAATTACGCCGACGTTGAACTTCAGTTTTCAAGCGGCAACGGGAAGTTTCTCTCGTTTTTGTCCGAACACAGCGCTATTGAATCGCGCCAGTTCAACGAAGACGGAACTGTGAGCGTCGTTTGCAAAATTGCGGAACGTTTTCTTAACGCGCTGCCTCAAAACATTCAGGTTAAAAGACGAACCGGATTGGAGTTTTCCCCAAAAGATAAAATTGAATTGTATCAAACCGCGACAATAATCGACCCGGATATTAATCAAGAGGAAGGAAATGAGTAGACGAAAATCGCTTCCGCTGATTTTGATTATAGAGTCGGAAGAAAATGAAGTCCTGACGATAACTCACGCTTTAGCCAACGAAGAAGCCGCCTTTGCTGCCGTTGACGCACAGGATAATATTCAAAACGTCATCGAGCAGGCGCCGCCGCAGGTTGTCATTTTATCCGTCGATGGAATCAGTTCTGACCAGCAAAGCGAAATTATTTCGTTTGCCAAACAGATCATTCCCAACGTTATTGTTATTGTTACATCTCAAAGCGCCGATCCGGTCAAAATTGTTGAATGTATGAGATTGGGCGCGTTTGACTATCTGGTTAAACCGTTAGAACCGGCGCGTCTTGTCAATTCGATAACCCAGGCGCTGCGTCAACTGAAATCGCACACGCCTCTGCGAAGCATTGGCTCCGTCCCAACAGACAGAAAGCAGTTATCAGACGTATTTGCTCCGTTTGTTGGGGAATCCATTCTGACGCTGAGCATTCTCAAAAAAGCGTCCGTCTACGCACAGCAAGCTTTTCCCGTCTTTCTTCAGGGAGAAACGGGAACAGGCAAGCGGCTTTTGTCACGATTGATTCATAACGCGTCCGGTCGAACCGGCGATTACGTTTACATTTCCCTTGAAGGACTGGACGACGACGCCTTTTATCGGGAATTCTACAGCGCAATTCCCCGCTGCAAGTCCGGGACGCTGTATATTGCCGATATCGCCAAAACGACGCTTCGCCAGCAGCGGTTGATTCTGCAATGGTTCCAGGAACAGAAGATCTATTTCCCTGTCAATCTAAACATTCCGGATTTGCAAATTGAAGACGTTCGGCTTATTTGCGGCGCAGTTACGCCTTTGGAAGATCTGCTGTCAGTCGGCGCGTTTGACCAGAACCTGTACTACGCCTTAACTGCTAACTCGATTCGACTTTCTCCCCTGCGTGAGAATCTGGACGACCTTCCTGTTCTGCTGGACCACTTTCTGGAAGTCAGCGCTAAAAAGCAGGGAAAACGGGTTCCTTCGTATCCGAAAGAGCTTGTTACGCTGTTAAAGTCGTACTCCTTCCCCGGAAATGCGCTGGAATTGTCAACTCTGGCGGAAAACGCCATGTCGTATTACGAGAAGGGAATGCTGTCACAGACGGCGTTTCAGGAAATTATCGACGCTCGGCGGGACAAAACGCCGCAGATTCTTCCGGAATACATGAGTCTGTCTGAAGCGCTGTCCAAATGCGAACCGCTGCCGTCCATCAAAGAGGCGCGAGAATTGTACATTCAGGAAGTATTGCGCCGAACGGAAAACAACCAGTCCGCCGCAGCAAAAATTCTGGGCGTTACGCGCCAGGCGGTCAACAGCTATCTTTCCGTTCACCCGGAAGCCAACCCGGAAAACGACGATAATAAATCTGAAAACTAATCGAACGTCTTAAAGCCAAAATCGGCTTCCGTCCCGTTTGGGCTCGATTTTGATATTTAACTGATCATTGGCGTCAGACTCAATATTTATGATAACATAATACCCGCGCCGCGCCGGTCCGCAATTGATAAGCGGGACGTCATTGATCATGGAAACGCCCACGCATTCATGAATGTGACCGCAAATGCAGAGGTCGTATTGGGATTGTTGGATATGGCTTGCGACAGCCTGACTGCCAACGTGCTTCATGAACATGGCGCGATCCGCCTTGGAACCGTAGGGCGGAACGTGAGTCAGCAGAATTCGAATGTACCCGCCAGGACGTTCGTTTAGTAACACATCGGCACAATCCCTTCCTTGCTGCAGCGTTTGAGACAGCTCGTCTTCTGTAAACCCATAATCAACCTTTCGCCATTGCGGGACGCCGCCAAGCCCGTTAATCAGGCACTCGTCAGCGATTGCCGCGGAGCCTTCCAGACTGATTCCACGCTTTTTTAAACTCTCTGCTACCGCTTTCGTGTCGCAGTTGCCGGGAACGGCATAAATATTCGACGAAACGTTGGAAAGAATATTCAATACCGTTTCCAGTTCTCTTTCCTTCCCAAAGTGGGTTAAGTCGCCGGCGAGGAGAACCAAATCCGCCTTGCCGATTGTTTTGGTTAAAGACTCGAGTTTATCATCGTATCCCTTCTTGAAATGAAGGTCTGACATGGCAATTATTCGCACTGATTATTCCTTTCAATTTTCAGGATTTGTTTATACAATTCAAATTAATTCTTCCCATTCAAACTCCGCGTCAAGCTCGTCCAGAACGGCGTCAACCAGATTGACTTCGGAAGTCGTTTGACTTTCCTCGCTGATAAACAGTCCGGCGTTCTCAGTCAGATTAACATCCGCTTCTTTCAGCGTGAAATCCATGGAATTGAGAACCGCGTCAAGCGTCTGAACCGGAATCGCGTCTGATTCTTGAACTGCTGTAACAGACGTTGTTCTTTCGATCGAAGCAACCGTATAAACGTCAGACGTTTTGAGCTGATAACTTTCAGCAGTTTGAACCGCAACGGGAGGCAGCGGGACAGGCTCTGGCTCTTCAAGCGTTTCAACCTGAGCAGGAGTCTGTTCGACCGCGTCAGTCTGTTCAACCGTTGTTTGAGGCGTCAGCATAGCAAACAAATTCGCCGGCAAACTGGCAGGAAGAGCCGCCGGGGCTGACGCGACATTCTTAACCGCTCCATAGTTGATAGCAAAGAGAATAAAGTCGTCAACGTTGACCGCGCCGCTGTTGTCAAAATCGGCAGCGCAGGCGATCAGTTTCATCTGGTCTGACAGCGAGGACGAGTCAATTTCGTCTGTATTTGTTCCATAAACCGTTGCGAAGAGAATGAAGTCGTTCACGTCAACCCGTTCGTCGCAGTTGAGGTCGTAATCGTACGGGACAATAGCCGTTTCAACGTCGTTGGAACCGACCGAAATTGGGGCGCCAGTTGAATTGATCGGCAAACCTCCGTTCGGGTCGCCGTTGTTACTGACCGGTACAAACTCAATCTGCGCCATGAGAAACGCCGTGCCCTCCTCCGGAGTCGATGATTCCGCTGGGGAAACCGTTATTGAAATCGTTGTAACGCGCGGGTCGGCGTTGTCGATGGAATTGACAGCAACGTCAACTCCAGCCGGCGACTGGAGCGACGACAGAACTGGCGCGTAAATCGTTGAATCGTAAACAATCGACGTTGTATACGGCTGAACCAGGTAGCCGTCCGTCCAAACTTCCAGATAGAATCCAGACCAGTTGTCGATAGAGGCAATTGATTCTGGAATCGCATCCGCCGAAGTCGTATTCTCAACATCCGTCTTGGTATTCTCTGTTTGAATTGTTCCGTAAAAACTGACCGGCGACAGTTCAACGGTCAGCGTTCCAGACTGATATTCAAAATCGTAGTTGTTGTCTTCCGCGCCGGATGCGTTGATTGCATATTCGCCGACTTTGTCAAACTGAGCGTAGCTTGACGATGCTGACGCAAGCGTATCAATTACAGCCTCGTCTTCCCCGTTAACAAATCCAGAATACGATACCGTATATTCAGGAGCCGCGTCGCCGAAGGTAATCGACATATCGTCCGCCGTTGCCGTCAGCGTTGCTTTGGCAATTGAGAAGTTCTGCTCTGTCGTTCCAGTCAATACGTAATTCCCATTGGAAATCGCAGCGGTCGCAGTATATGCGCCGGCGTCTTTTACGGTTTGATTATACAACAAAGATAATCCAGCTCTGTCGTTATTGACAGTTCCTGAAACCGCTGCGGAAATCATGCGTTCTTGTCCGTTGTAGATCAGTCCGTCGAAATCGTCAAACGAGACCGTTACCGCCTTTTGAGCAACCGTCAGCGTTCCAGACTCATAGACGAAATCGTAATTGTTATCAGAAGCGCCGGAAGCGGTAATTGCATATTCTCCTGCGTTGTCAAACTGAACATAGCTTGACGATGCGATTGCAAACGTATCGATTACAGACTCGTCTTCATCGTTGACGAAACCTGTGTACGAAACTTTATATTCAGGAGCCGCGTCGCCGTAAGTAATCGTCTTGTCGTTCGCTGTTGCGGTCAACGCAGCTTTTCCAATCGAGAAATCTTGCGTTGTCGTTCCGGTCAAGACGTAATTCCCGTTGGAAATGGATGCAGTCGCAGTATAAGCGCCGGCGTCTTTGACGGTCTTGTCGAACGTCAGCAATAATCCGGGGTTATCATTGTTGACTATTCCTGAAACCGTTGCGGAGATAGATTGAACGCTGCCGATGTAAATCAGTCCTTCGTAATCGTCAAACTCAACCGTTACCGCTTTCTGACCAACAGTCAGCGTTCCTGACTGATAGACGAAATCGTAATTGTTATCAGAAGCGCCAGAAGCGTTTATTGTATACTCGCCGACGCTGTTATATTGAGCATAACTTGACGCTGCAATTGCTTTCGTATTGATTACCGACTCGTCCTCGCCGTTAACGAAACCTGAATACGAAACCGTATATTCAGGCGCCGAGTCGCCGTAAGTAATTGATTTGTCGTCTGCTGTCACGGTCAGCGTTGCCTTGCCGATTGAGAAATTTTGCGTTGGCGTTCCGGTCAAGACGTAGTTTCCGTTGGAAATGGAAGCGGTCGCGGTATAAGCTCCGGCGTCGATGACGAATTTATTATACGACAACGACAAACCAGCGTCGTCGTTATTAAAGGCGCCGGAAATCGCAGCAGAAATCGTCTGAACTTGTCCGTTATAAATCAGTCCTTGATAGTTATCAAACGAAACCGTTACCGCTTTTTGACCTACAGTCAGAGTTCCAGTTTGATATACAAAATCGTAGTTGTTATCCGAAGCTCCGGATGCGTTGATTATATATGCGCCGACGTCGTTATATTGAATATAGCTTGACGTTGCCGTTGCATGCGTATCAATTACAGCCGCGTTCTCTCCATTGACAAATCCAGTATACGTTACCGTGTACGCAGGCGCAGCGTCGCCGTAGGTTATCGTCTTGTTATCCGCCGTTGCGGTCAGAGTCGCTTTGCCAATCGAGAAATTCTGGGTCGTCGTTCCGGTCAGGACGTAATTCCCGTTGGAAATCGCGGCGGATGCGGTATAGGCGCCGGCGTCTTTGACAGTCTTGTTATAAGACAGCGACAATCCCGCGTCGTCGTTATTAACGGTTCCGGAAATCGCCGCAGAAATTTCCTGTTCTTGTCCGTTGTAGATCAATCCATCGTAATCGTCGAACTCGACCGTTACCACTTTCTGGTCAACGGTCAGCGTTCCAGACTCATAGTCAAATTTGTAGTTGTTGTCTGAACCTCTTCCGACAGTAATTGAGTATTCTCCAACGTTGTTGAATTGAGCGTAGGACGATCGCGCCGACGGTTTAGTATTAATTACGGATTCGTCTTCTCCATTGACAAAGCCGGTAAACGTTACTGTATACGCTGGAGCGGCGTCGCCATAGATAATTGATTTGTCGTCCGCCTTTGCAGTCAAAGTCGCTTTATCAATTGAGAAGTTCTGCGTCGTCGTTCCGGTCAGGACGTAATTCGGATTGGAAATTGCAGCCGTCGCAGTATACGTTCCAGCGTCTTTAACTTCCTTGTCGTACGTCAGCGTCAATTCTGGATTGTCATTGTTGACGGTTCCAGAAATAGCCGCAGAAATTGTCCGAACCTGACCATTGTATACTAATCCCTCAAATTCGTCAAATGCGACAGTAACGCCTTTCTGACCAACAGTCAGCATTCCCGTTTGGTAAACGAAATCGTAGTTGTTATCCGAGGCGCCGGATGGGGTAATTGTATAATTGCCAACGTTGTCAAATTGAGCGTAATTCGATTTAGCCGAAGCCGTCGTATCAATTACAGACGCATTCTCACCGTTGACGAATCCCGTATACGTTACCGTATACGCTGGCGAAGCGTAGCCGTAGGTAATCGACTTATTATCTGCCGCTGCCGTCAACGTTGCCTTTCTGATGGACAAATCTTGCGTCGTCGTTCCAGTCAGAACATAATTGCTATTGGATATCGAAGCCGTCGCCGTATAGGCTCCGACGTCTTTGACGATCTTGTTGTAAGATAATGATAATCCTGCGTCATCGTTATTGACTGTTCCAGAAATCGCCGCGGAAATTGATTGTTCTTGACCGCTATAGACCAGTCCGTTGTAATTATCAAATGTAACTGAAACCGCTTTCTGACCAACCGTCAGCAATCCAGGCAGATAAACGAAATCGTAGTTGTTATCCGACGCTCCGGACGGGGTAACTGTATACGAGCCGACGTTGTTATACTGTACATAGCTTGACGAAGCCGTTGCGGGCGTATCAATTACAGGCGCGTTCTCGCCGTTGACGAATCCCGTATACGTTACCGTGAACGCTGGCGATGCATCGCCGTAGGTTACAGATCTATCGTCCGCCGTTGCGGTCAAAGTTGCCTTCCCAATCGAGAAGTTCTGCGTTGTCGTTCCGGTCAGGACGTAGTTTCCATTGGAAATTGAAGCTGTCGCGATATACGAGCCCGCGTCTTTGACAGCCTTGTCGTACGACAAAGACAATCCAGCATCGTCATTATTAATCGTTCCGGAAACCGTTGCAGATATAGCTTGTCCTTGTCCGTTATATACTAATCCAGAATAATCGTCAAACGCAACCGTTACCGCTTTCTGACGTACAGTCAGAGTTCCAGTTTGATATACAAAATCGTAATTGTTATCAGAAGCCCCGGACGCCGTAATCGTATACGCGCCGACGTTGTTATATTGAGCGTAATTTGACGTTGCCGCTGCGGGCGAATCAATTACAGACGCATTGTCTCCGTTGACAAAACCCGTATAAGTTATGGTATACGCAGGCGATGCGTCGCCATACGCGATTGTCTTATCGTCTGCCGTTGCCGTCAACGTCGCTTTGCCAATCGAGAAATTCTGCGTCGTCGTTCCCGTCAGGACGTAATTCGAATTGGAAATAGAAGCGGTCGCAGTATACGACCCGGCGTCTTTGACGATCTTGTTGTACGTGAGCGGCAATCCTGCGTCGTCGTTATTAACTGTTCCGGAAAACGCCCCAGAAATTTCCTGTTCTTGACCGTTGTAGATCAATCCATCGTAATCGTCGAACTCGACTGTTACCGCTTTCTGCTCAACAGTCAGCGTTCCAGGCTGAAATACGAATTTATAATTATTGTCAGAGCCTCTTCCGATAGTAATTGAGTATTCTCCAACGTTGCTAAATTGAGTATAAGAAGACCGCGCCGACGGTTTGATATTAATAACGGATTCGTCTTCTCCGTTGACAAAGCCCGTAAACGTTACCGTGTAAGCAGGCGATGCGTCGCCGTAGATAATCGTCTTATTGTCAGCGGTTGCCGTCAACGTAGCTTTATCAATTGTGAAACTCTGCGTCGTCGTTCCTGTCAGAACGTAATTCCCATTGGAAATCGACGCGGTCGCAGTATACGACCCTGCATCCAGGACTGTTTTATTATACGACAGCGACAAGCCTGCATTCTCGTTGTTGATCGTTCCTGATACCGTCGCAGAAATCGTCCGTTCTTGTCCGTTGTATACAAATCCTGAATAATCGTCAAACGAAACCGTTACCGCTTTTTGACCAACGGTCAGCGTTCCCGTCTGATAAACGAAATTGTAGTTGTTATCAGAAGCCCCGGACGCGGTAATCGTATACGCGCCGACGTTGTTATATTGAGCGTAACTTGACGTTGCCGCTGCGGGCGAATCAATAACAGCCGCGTTCTCGCCGTTGACGAATCCCGTATACGACACGGTATATTCCGGCGTCGCGTCGCCGTAGGTAATCGACTGGTTGTCCGCCGTTGCTGTCAGCGTCGCCTTGACAATCGAGAAGTTTCGCGTCGTCGTTCCTGTCAAGACGTAATTGCTATTGGAAATCGACGCCGTCGCGGTATAAGCCCCAGCGTCTTTGACGGTTTTGTTATACGACAGCGCCAAACCGGGGTCGTCGTTGTTGACCGTACCAGAAACTGTCGCCGATATTGCTTGTACAGAGCCGTTGTAGACCAATCCGGAATAATCGTCAAACGTAACTGTTACAGCTTTCTGACCAACGGTCAGCGTTCCATTTTGATAAACGAAATTGTAGTTGTTATCGGAAGCCCCGGACGCCGTAATTGTATACGCGCCAACGTTGTTGTATTGGGCGTAGCTTGAAGTTGCCGCGGCGAACGTATCAATTCCAGACGAGTTCTCCCCGTTGACGAATCCCGTATACGTTACCGTGAACGC
>JAZUMX010000064.1:0-3103 GCA_045603865.1 Thermoguttaceae bacterium | reverse complement strand
AGTGGCCTAAGCAGTAACATGGACGATTATTTTACCAGAGATGAAGCAGTGTTCGTATCCGATAAGGTGTCCGTCAGGCCAGTAGTTGGCAACGTACGGATGGCTTGAGGCGTTGGTGCACAGAATCGTCGACCAGCCCTGAACGCCTTGCGGCAGGCGGGCGTCATAGTATTCCAGTTCGTTCATGCGTTCAAACGAGAAGCGAATCGAGCCTTTCGTGCCGTTGATTTCGAACGTGTTGTCGTTTTTGTGACCAGTCGCCTGACGAGCGGCTTCGTAGGTTCCGACAGCGCCGTTGGTGTAACGAACGAGGAACGCGACGGTGTCGTCAACGGTAACGTCTTCGTACGTATCGCCGGAGTTGGCGCCGGCTTTAATCAGTTCGTCCTGGGAGATTCCCGCGCCGGTTCCGCCGATGAGGACTTTACGCTGTTTGACGAGGGTTTCAGCATAGGCGCCGCAGATTTCTTCGACTTCTACGCCGGCGACGAAACGGGTGATGTCAACGATGTGGGCGTTGAGGTCTCCGTGAGCGCCGGAGCCAGCCAGTTCCTTCTTGAATCGCCAAGCCATCGGAACGTGTTCGCCCGCCCAGTCTTGCAGATAGCGGGCGCGAACGTGAAGAATGCGTCCCAGTTCGCCGGATTTAATGAGCTTGTGAGCGAACGCAACGGCGGGAGCGCGGCGATAGTTGAACCAGACGAACGTCGGCAGACCTTTTTCTTCTGCCAGTTTCGCCATCTGTCGGGCGTCGGAAAGAGTGCCGGCAATCGGCTTTTCGCAAGCGACCGGTTTGCCTGCTTCCAGAGCGGCAACGGCGGGCGGCATGTGCATGAAGTTCGGGGTTACGATATCGACAAGACCGATTTCCGGGTTCGCGATTGTCGCCTTCCAGTCGGTGGACGGATTCTGCCAGCCCCATCGTTTGGCTAAGCCTTCGACGTCTTCTCCGGGCAAACCAGCTACGGTGTGCATTACCGGGTTAATCGCAGGATTGCAATAGCGGTTGACCTGTCCCCACGCGTTGGAGTGAGAGCGTCCCATAAATCCCTGTCCGATAAGTCCTACGTTAATTTCAGCCATGAAATACTCCTCAGTAAAAAAGTCTTTGGGTGAACAATACCGCCTGCGTTGACGAAAGACCGGAACGCGTCCTGAGCCTTTGCTTCACGCCAGCTTTGATTTATTCCTTGTATTTTACATGGTCGTCGACCAGTTTGCAAGTGGGGGGACGGAAAATTTTAAAAATTTTTCCTAATCGGACTCTTTCTATTTTTTGTATTTTAGTTCTTTTGTTTATACCTCCCGTTTTTAATAAATATTCTCTGGTATATACTTCAAAATATAGCCATATATTTTCATCGATAAAAAAAACGCTTGACACCGGATAGAGAACGAATATAATTATAATAGACAGGAACAGACGGTTCCTTAATTATTGATGTTTCCTACCAGTAGCATATCCCCATGAAAATGAATAGTCTAACAAGGTTTGTCTGTGCCGCTGTTACAATTGCAGCGTTTATTTTGGGAACGGATTCTCAAACGGCAGTCGCCCAGCAGATGCCGCCTGCTGTGATTTCGTTGAATTCTCTCAACGCGGCGCCTTCTGCGGAATGGATTGCTCAAAAGTCCAAAGCGTTACAGGCGCGTCCTGACCTCGGCGCGGCGGAACTGACAAAGCTGTACGAACTCAAGTCCAGCGAAAAGCAGCCGCTGGCGGATTCCATAATAGCAGAATTGATCTGGAAATCCTGCGCCAACAAAAAATGGAACGACGCTCTGTGCGAGTTGGCGGCAAAGCTGATGTCCAGCCCCGACCCGGTTGCCGTCATGTTCGCTCAATGGGCGATTGAAATTCGCATCGGATACCAAAACAGCCAAAACGTTGCCGTCTGGACGGAAGACATGGAAAACAAGCCGAACTGGTTTTCCGCCTGGCTGCAATTCCCGGTTGAACGCTATCCGGAAATGGACTACTGGCGCGTTTGCTCTATGCACTCGGTTCATCGTTCGCTGGCGTCCCTCCATTCCTCGGCGGACAAGTACCTTCATCGAACAAAGGGAATCTACGAAGAAATCCTCGATCAGCCCGTTTCCGACCGCCAGATTCAGGCGCAAAAAGACATGCAAGCCGCTCTGGACGCTCACAAGGCGGTTCAAGAATGTAACAACATGTTTACCGCTCGTCAGCTGTTCAGCGAATTCCGGAAGCAGACCAGAAAAGTCGTTTTGGCGAACCCTGCGCTGGACTTTAACGAAATCCTCTTTACGAAGCGGTATTCCAATCATGGGCTTCGCAACATTACGGGGTCGCAGTACCCGCACAGCCACAAACCCGGGGGGGACTTGTGCGTCAAAACCGGGTTCCAGCCGGGCGATCCGGTGCGAAACATTCTCAACGGACAGCTCGGTCCCGGGCACGTTCACGGAACCGACTTGAACTGGGACGCCGACAAGATCGTATTCGGCTACGCCTGTCAGCCCGTCTGGCCGCTTGCCCATCCGACCCATCAAAACGACGCTCATTATTTCTTTGATTTGAGAAGAACAACGCCGCCGCTGCACCTGTACGAAATCAACCTCGACGGAACCGGCTTGCGCCAGATTACCGATGACCCTTACTGGGGCGACTTCGAACCGACGTACGCCCCGGACGGCTCAATTATTTTCGCCTCTGACCGCTCCGGGCGCAGTAGCATGTGCGGCAACTTCCAGGCGGATCACACCGTTATCAACCTGTACCGCTGCAATCCGGACGGCTCCGACGTGCGAATGATCAGCGACAACAAAGACATCGACCGCTATCCTCACGCGCTGGACAACGGCTTGATCGGGTACACCCATTGGGAATATCAGGAACGGCATTTCTTCGACACGCACAGTTTCTGGACGATTCGCCCGGACGGGACGTATCCGGAAGCGGCGTACAAACAGCACATCCCCGCGCCGTACGGGTTCCGCGACGTTCGCTCCATTCCCAATTCCAATAAATATGTAACAGTTGCAACCGGACATCATACGCTGGCGTACGGTCAGATTGTTATTTTTGACCTCCTCGGCGGACCCAATGACGAGTCCCACATGGCGGCTGTTACGCCTT
>JAZUMX010000063.1:0-2170 GCA_045603865.1 Thermoguttaceae bacterium | reverse complement strand
GTTCTTCTGGCGCCGGAGCTTCTTCGATGTCTTCTAATACGATATCGTCAACAGCGGCTTTTGGTTCCTCCGGCTTCGGCTCTTCCGTCTTTGCTTCTTCCGTTTTCGCTTCCTCCGCCTTCGGTTCATCAGTCGCCGGTTCCTCAGCCTTCGGTTCCTCTTTATCAATCTCGGGGAGATCTTCTAATTCCGGGCTTTCGTAGGCGTCCAGATCGAGTTCAGGCGGATTGGGATTGTCTTCGGTCGGCTGCAGCAGTTGAGCGTCGTGGTCATGGTCATGGTCAGCGTCTTCTGCGGCGTGTTCATGAGCGTGATCATGAGCGTGATCATGGTCGCAGACCTCGCCGCATTCGGGACATACCAATTCAGACTTCTTTGCGATAACGTCTTTTCGGGAAATATGAATCTTTTTATATTCCTCGTCGTCGATAATATAATACCAGTCCGCAAAGCGTTTGTTGAGTTTCTCGACTCGCTTTTTAGCGGCGGCGACAGCGGCTTCGTACTGTTTGGTTTTCTTCTCGTTAGCCGCTTTGACGTCTTCAATTTTTTGGAGTGCCTCAGCAACGGCAGCGCCGTCGGGAGAATTCTCGTTGGGAGCGTCGGGAATCGGTTCCAGTTCCGGCTTTTTAATCCCGTCCGGGTTGAACTGAACCATGACAAACAGATACCGATTGACTGCGGATTCGTCCTGATTGGAACGGACGTTGTCGGCAATCGCGCCGAATCGCAGGACGTATTCGACGCCGTTTCCCATGTTGACGGTAATGTCGCCGTCGGTCGACAAGAGCGTAATTTTCTGCTGTCCGTCCGGTCCGGGAATCGGGAGCAGGCAAAAGCCCTTGGCAATCAAATCTGCCTGGGTTTCGACGTCAACCTTCACAGACCCGGTTTGCTTGAGCGATTTGCTGAACGCGTCGGACTTCCGGCGGACGTCTACGATTTTCAGGTCGTCGAGAGCTTGCGCCAGCCGTCCAATTCTGGCGACGTCCAGTCCCTCGTCGTCGCGCATTTCAAGACGCTTAATCTTGCCGTTTTTATCGGAAATGGTCATCTCTTCCAGCGACCACGACGGGTCTGCCTGGTCGTCGAAAGCGAATTTCATCATGCCGTTGTCGCGAAGGTACGGCTCGCCGTTTTGAATCTTCAAAGCCAAATCGTTGACAGTAATCGATTTGATGTCCCAGACGTCAATCTGTAACAGGTCTTTTTCAATCCAGTCGCCGAAGTTGGTGGAGAACTTGTCCGTATAGACTTTCGTCGTGAAAATCGGGTTCTGCCCAACGCGGCGGACGTAGCGATGATCCTTTGTATTTTTGACTTGGTCGCCGATAATCAGCCCGAGCAGAACGTCGCCGTGAGCGTTGCGGAGAACGACTTTCGTTCCCACGCCGCGGGAGCCGGGCGGCAAGTCTTTTTCGTCCGGGTCGACAACGCCGTACGTTTCCTGATCCCCGCTGTCGGAAGAGACCTGATTGAGAATTTCCAGTCCCATGACGTCGCTTGCCGCTTCTATCAGCTGCGTTTGGGCGTCGGTGGGATAGTTGTCGTGTGACGGAATGCTCCATCGGTCGTTGACCTGTTTGACTTGAAACGAGCTTTTTTCAGACGTCTGGGAATTGTACTTGACGATTTCCAGCGACGTCGCGTCGTTCGGGTTTTTGAAATCCGGGAACAGCTGCGCTCCCAAGCCGCTGTCGGCGCTTTGAGCGGTTTGAGTCGGGCGATTGACATACCAGCTGGCGCCAGCCGCCGCGACAGCCAGAATAACGAACAGCAAAGTTTTCTTGAATTCTTTCATTTTAATATCTTCTGATTATTTGATTTGGCAACGTTGAATTACGACTTGAAACGAGCGTGCGTCAGTTTTTTGTAACAGACGTTTTGCGGCGCCGCTTTTTGCTGACGCCCTCGTATTCGTCCAGACGCCGTTTGATATAAACCGCGATCGCGATAATCAGCGGCAGAATCGGCGGCAGAATCACCGCCAACAGCTTGCACTTGTCCTGCGCCCGGTTGATTTCCGTTCGCAGTTCCGTTTCCAGACGCTGGGTCTGCTGTTCCTTGTCGCGCTCAAACTGCTGTTTTTGCGCTTCAAATCGTTTGTTCAAATCGGCGGAGAAGAGTTCAACCCGCTGCAAAACCTCCTGCTGATCCAAACCCTGTTCCC
>JAZUMX010000062.1:0-2604 GCA_045603865.1 Thermoguttaceae bacterium | reverse complement strand
AGCCGGGGCTTCTTCAGTCGGATTGGTTGCGGAATCAACTGCATTGGCAGCGTCATCAACGTCCGGCAAACGACCATTTACATTGCTGTCAGTAGCTGGAGCAGCCGAATCATCTTGTGCGGCAGAAGCGTCTTGAGCGGCATTGCAAGCAGAACTGCAGGCAGGAACAGCCTGGGCGGGAGCGCATGGAGCGCAGGCGGTTTCACAGCGATGGCAACGGAAATTCCATGCAGCAAACGACGTGTTCGTCGTAAACATCATGATGGAAAACAGCGCTGCATAAACGCCAATAACACGAATCGTTTTCATTACAAACTTCCTCCAAAATAATATTGGTAAAATAATTCTTATTTCCAAAGCGGACCCAATTAATTTTCCCGCTTTACATTATCATTAAGATTAATCATTTTTATGTTTTTTGCAACGGGCTTAAAATGTTTTTTTCAAAAAAACAATAAAAATTTTTGAAGAAACGTTATTTTATGCCACATAATTCCGATTTAAATAGGCGATTTTGCGATATTTAACAGCGCTTCCTGATTTAATTCGGGGTGTTTTTGCAAAACTTATTGTGATTAAAAAGTTAAAAACAGGATATGGGCGCTTTTTATACAGCTGGAGTCGTTTCCTTATTTGTACCAATTTCCTGCTCTAGCTCTTTAACCTGTATTATCTATACTTCTACTTTAACACATTTTTGCTAAACTGTTGAATAATTTATCAAAAATTTTTAAAAAAGAAGTTTTTTTCGTCAGTGGTATCGATTGTATCGATTATGTTATTTGGTCATCGTCCTTTTCGTGACAACAAGTACTTTGTCAACGCTTTGTCAAATGGCATATCTGTCGAAAGCGGCACATAATCAATTCGCGCCTGAGAGCATTGTTGCATATATTCTTCGCGAAACTCGTCGATTTCTTTTAGATACTGTTTTCTAACGCCGTCAGCATTGAGACGGATGATTTCACCAGTTTCCGGATCCGTCATTTCGACGTCGCCGACAAAGGGAAAATTGACTTCCGCCTGGTCCATAATATGGAAAAGAATAATATCGTGTCCTGCATGGCGCAAGCGATACAGAGCCTGAAGAAGTTTTTCTTTATCCGTTAGCAAATCCGAAAAAATAATCAAAAGACTTTTATGACGCAGCATTGCCGCGGTTTGAATTAACGACTGCGCCAAATCCGTTTCGTTGTCTGGAGTTAAGCGAGTTAGCAAAGACAGAATCTGAGCCAATTGTCCGCGCTGGGAACGGGGCTTAAGACATTGCTTGAGCTTTTCGTCAAACGTAATCAGACCGACGGGGTCTTGCTGCGAAATCATCAGATAGCCCAACGCCGCCGCCAGAGAAATGCAGTAATCAAATTTTGTTAATGCATTTCCGCTGGAATATCCCATGGATTTGCTGGTATCGACGATAAGCCAGCCGGTGATGTTGGTTTGCGCCTCAAATTTTTTGATATAGTATTTATCGGTCTTGGCGTACGCCAGCCAATCGATATCGTCGGGGTCGTCGCCGGGCGCGTAACGTCGATGCTCGCTGAATTCTACAGAAAACCCCTGAAAAGGACTGGCGTGCAGCCCCTGCAAAAATCCCTTGACGATAAATTTTGCTCGCAGATCCAAACGTTTAATTGTCTGGATAACGTCAGGTTTGAGATATTGTTCTGAATTCATTGTTCCTATTTTATCCTACTATACAATTTTTGACAAGAGGAGTTTTATCAAAACATCGCAATTCGAATGCTATACTTTACTGCGAAAGAAACATTAACAATAATCAAGACAATATATTTATATATTGCTCTTGTACCAATCGCGGTATTATGGTAAAATAACGCTAGATTGACATGGTCGGCAATCATCGAAAAACAACGGTTGTACAAATCGTATTTAACGATATTTTATTATATGGAATCAAATACTCAAGACTTCTCTGACGAACGACTTTTGGAAGCTGGACGCCGAATCCTGAACGACGAGTCGACGGCGCTGACGCAAATGGCGCAGCGGCTCGACGACAGTTTTTGTCAGGCGATTTCCCTCATAGATCAATGCACAGGCAACGTTTTGGTTTGCGGCATGGGGAAGGCGGGGCTTGTCGGTCAAAAGGTCATGGCGACGATGGGGTCGCTGGGAATTCGAAGTCATTTTCTTCATCCGGCAGAAGCGGTTCACGGCGATTTGGGGCGCGTTCGGTCAGACGACTGTATGCTCATGTTCTCGCAAAGCGGCGAAACGGAAGAGATAACCCGTCTTTTACCCGCTTTGAAAGAAATGGAGGTTCCGATTATTGCTGTAACAGGCTCTGCCGACAGTACGCTGGCTCGAAGCGCGACGGTAGTCCTTGACCTTCATTCTCCTCAAGAGGCGTGCCCGATGGGTCTGGCGCCCAGCACAAGCACAACCATGATGCTGGCGTTGGGAGACGCCCTGGCTTTGACGTTAAGCGCAAAGCGGCATTTCTCGCCTGTCGATTTCGCGAAGAATCACCCAGCCGGGTCGCTGGGCAAGGCGTTAAGCAAAGTCGATTCCATTATGCGCCCTCTGGATCGTCGCCGACTCGCATACGGTTCCCTGCGCATTCGTGAGGTATTTGTCAAA
>JAZUMX010000061.1:0-2110 GCA_045603865.1 Thermoguttaceae bacterium | reverse complement strand
GCCTTTTTGGGCATCTTTGCCGGAATGTACGACATTCCTTTGATGTCGTTCATTCAAGACCGCTCTCCGGCGGAACACCGCGGACGAATTATCGCCTCGAGCAACTTTATCAGCAATACCGCCATGCTTTTGGCTCCGATCGTCTTTTTCATCATGACGGTTTACGTTGGTCAGTCAGCTCGTTCGGTCTGGTTTTGGAGCGGAATTGTATGCTTGCCGGTATTTGCCATTCTGTTCTTCTTTGCTTTTTTGAAGCAATGCGTTTATTTTATCTTTTGGGCTTATTTTCGCCTGCGATACAAAATTGAAATCGTTGGAGAAGAAAACGTTCCCAAAGATCGCCCAATCCTGTATATCTGCAACCATCTCACCTTTTTGGACGGTCCTTTGGGCGAAATGTTCTGGCCCGGTTCTCCCCGCATGCTGATGTGGTCGGACTTTACAAAGGGACCTTTTTTACACTATTTGACAGTTGACCTCTACAACGCTATTCCCGTCAGTCATGGTCGAGAAGCCTTTTATGCGGTCAAAGAAGCCAGGAAAGCTCTGCAAAATGGCGAAAACGTAGGGATTTTTCCTGAAGGCGGGATTTCCCGATGGGCTGTCCTTCAGCCGTTCCAGCCGGGGGCTGTTAAAATACTCAAAGACACAAACGCTGTAGTTATCCCAGTTTACGTCGGTGGGTTGTGGGGAAGTATATTTAGCTATTATGGGCAAAAATTTCTTTGGAAATTACCCACTTTTTCAAGAAAGCGGATTACAATATTATATGGGAAGCCGATTGAAAATGTTTCTAATCGTTTCCAGCTTTATCAGACGATAAAGATAATGGAGAACCGTTGGTTCGAAATGGAACACGAGCGGGAGGTTGCCATATTTAAAGCGTCTCACCCCAATCATTGCGAAAATAACCAATCCTGATTATATATAATGATACCGGTACGTAAATTTTTAAGAGTATGCCATAAGCAGGCTGGAATATTCAAAATGGCGGATTCCAGCGGCAAAGAACTGACAGGGCGAAAAGTCTTAATGGGAGCGTTTGTTTTTCGCCATTTTTTTCATCGGGCAATATTAGATAAAGACGAAAAGTTTGTTGGCATTCTTCTCCCTCCCAACGTTATAACGACTATTGTCAATGCCGCGTTGGCTCTTGATAAACGCGTTGCTGTTAATTTGAACTACACCGTCTCAAACGATATTATGAACAAGTGCATTGAGACGGCGGGAATTAAACATATTATCACCAGCCGGAAATTACTTGATAAACTTAATTATCATGATTTGAACGCTGAACTGGTTGTATTGGAAGACGTCGCAGACCAAATATCCAAGGGCGATAAAATCAAAGGGGCTATTGAGTCATATTGTCCTTGCTGGTTTATCGACTGGCTTTTGGGACTCAAAGATATTTCTCCAGACGATCTGTTAACGGTTATTTTTACTTCTGGTTCAACGGGCGTTCCGAAGGGCGTAATGCTTTCTCATGACAACATTGGTTCCAATATTGAGTCGTTCATGGATTTGGAGCGAATCGACTGGCCGGACATCCTCATGGGCGTTATGCCGACGTTTCACGCTTTTGGTTACACTATCAATATTTGGGTTATTTTAACAAAGCGAGTCAGAGCTGTATATCATCATTCGCCGCTGGAACCTAAAATAATTGGCAAGTTGACCAAAAAGTACAAGTGTACTGCAATCATTGCCACGCCTACGTTCTTCAGATTGTTCATTCGCAAATGCGAGCCTGATGATTTGAAGTCTATTGAAATACCCGTTGCCGGCGGCGAACACATGCCCATTGACGTCATGGACGCTTTTGAAGAGAAGTTCGGCGCTCGACCTCTGGAAGGGTTTGGCGCGACGGAATGTTCGCCAGTTGTTTGCGCTAACATCTTGGAACGCCGCCGCGTTCATCCAGGAGAAATTCTTCGCAAAGACGGTTCAATTGGTCTGCCTCTTCGTGGCGTTTTAGTGGAAATTCGCAACATTGACGACGAAAAAACGGTTCTTGGTCCAAACGAAGTCGGCATGATGTGGGTTCGCGGGCGCAACGTCATGAAGGGATACCTTAACATGCCGGAAAAGACGGCTGAGGTTATCAAAG
>JAZUMX010000060.1:0-2191 GCA_045603865.1 Thermoguttaceae bacterium | reverse complement strand
GTCAGCTGGTCAAAGACGTTGACGAAGACGGGAACGTTTACTATCACGAAAAGACGTTTGAGAATCCCGAAGACAACGAGCCATATTACGATATGCTCTATTTGAGCAACTATCACCGGCTGCATATTCGAGACGTCATCGCCCGACTTTACGGCGTCGGGGACTCCAACATCAACGGGGAAAAAGAGTACAGCATGCGAATCTGGCTTGACCCGGACAAGATGATGACGCGCGGCGTGTCGGCGTCGGAGGTCTCCGCGGCAATCAGCAAGCAGAACGTTCAGGTCTCTGCCGGCATGCTGGGTCAGCCGCCCATGACGGAATCGACCCCGTTTCAGTATATTCTTTTGGCGAAAGGGCGACTGGTCAACGAGCGCGAATTCGGAAAGATTGTCATTCGCACCAACGCGGACGGCGGGAAGGTTCTGCTCAAAGACGTTGCCCGAATTGAGCTGGACTCTAAAAGCCGCGACGTTGTCGACTATATCGAAGGCGATCTGGCGTTTCGCGACGACGAGCATAAAGACGAGAACGGCGAATACCGGCGGGAAATCTACCGCAATACGGAAGTCTGCTCGCTGGCGATTTCTCAGCTTCCCGGCGCCAACGCTCTGAAAACGGCGGACGGGATTCGCGCCAAAATGCGTGAGCTGGAGAAGTCGTTCCCGCCCGGGCTGAAATATACGATTGTTTATGACATGACGCCGTTTATTTCGGAGTCGATTCAGGAAGTCAAACATACGCTTTTGGAAGCTATTGTCCTCGTCGCGCTTGTCGTGATTCTGTTTTTACAGTCGTGGCGCGCGGCGATTATCCCTCTGCTTGCGGTGCCCGTTTCGCTCATCGGTTCGTTTATCGCGATGACGGTTTTGGGCTTTTCGCTCAACACGCTGTCGCTGTTCGGTCTGGTTTTGGCGATTGGAATTGTCGTCGACGACGCGATTGTCGTTGTCGAAAACGTAGAGCGTCACATGGAGTCCGGACTGTCCCCAAAAGAGGCGGCGCGTGTCGCCATGGACGAGGTCTCCGGGGCGCTGGTTGGGATTGCTCTGGTTTTAAGCTGCGTCTTTGTCCCGTGCGCGTTCCTGTCCGGCGTAACAGGACAGTTCTTCAAACAGTTCGCCTTGACGATTGCCGTTTCGACGGTCTTGTCGGCGTTTAATTCCCTGACGCTTTCCCCGGCGCTGTCGGCGCTGCTTCTCAAGCCGAAAGGTACGACTCGCGACCCGCTGACGTGGCTGATGGACGTCTTTTTCGGTTGGTTTTTCAAACTGTTCAACTGGACGTTCAAGCTGACGACAACCGCCTACGTGGGCATGGTTCGCCTGTTGCTCAAAGTAAGCTTTATCATGATTCTGGTTTACGCCGGACTGCTCTATTTGACGTACGGAATGTTCTCTTCAACCCCGACGGGGTTTGTGCCGTCACAGGACAGAGGGTACTTGATGACGCTCGTTCAGCTGCCGGACTCCGCGTCACTGGACAGGACGGAAGAGGCGTGTTTGAAATTCCAGAAAATCTGTTTCGGCGACCCCAACGACAAGAGCGTCAAGCCGGTCAAGGGGATTCGGGCGGTCTCCGTAATTTGCGGCGTCGCGATGGGGTCGGGAACCGTTTCCAACATGGCGACGATTCTGGTCATTCTGGAACCGTTTGACGTCCGGAAGAAGATGGGGCTGTCCGACCTTGACATCCGAAAGGAACTCGTCCGCCGCGCGGAAATCGAGATACCCGAAGCGCTGGTGCGCGTCAACCGTCCGGCTCCCGTCGACGGCATGGGCGCCGGCGCAGCGTCCGGGTTTAAACTCCAGCTGCAAGACCAGGGCAACGTCGGCATTACCGCCTTGCAGGAAGTTGCCGACAACCTCATCGAACTGGGAAACGCCAACCCGAAACTTCAAAACCTGCAAACGCAGTTCAGAGCCAACTCGCCGCAGAAGTTTATCAATATTGACCGTCAAAAGGCGATGGATATGGGCGTCAGTCTGGACGAGATTTTCAACGCGTTACAGATTTTCCTCGGGTCGAAGTACGTCAACGACTTTACGTATCTGGACAGAAACTTCCAGGTCAAGGCGCAGGCGGACGCGATGTTCCGCGCTCAGGACGTCAACCTGAACCGGATTCACGTGAAAAACTCCGATGGCTTGATGGTTCCGCTCGGCTCGATTTGCTCTATTGAAGACTGCAC
>JAZUMX010000059.1:0-3239 GCA_045603865.1 Thermoguttaceae bacterium | reverse complement strand
CCGCAGCGGGAGCCGCCATTTCAGCAGCGGGGGCAGCGTCCATTTCAAACTTCTCCATTGCAGGAGCTGCAGCCGCTGGAACTGCCATCTCAGCCTCAATTCGCGACGCTCCTAACGCTTCCATTCTCGGCGCAGCCAGACGTCTGCTATATTTAGCTCCAGACGCTCTGTCGGCGGCAATGCGCGCTTTGCGTTCCGCCTCGATCTTCTTGGCGTTCTCCGCCAGCCACGTATCGCGTTTTTTCGACAGGTCGAGAATCTTCGCGTTCAATTCCGCTCGTTTGGCGGTCTTTCCCTTGACGACCTTTTCCAGCTCTTCCTTGGAAAGATTCTTCATGTCTGCGGGCAGATATTCTTCTTCGACAGCCTCGAAGGCGATGTCGTCGTCCGCCAGCGACTGTACGAGGTCGCCTTTGCCCTGAACGGCGCGTCCTTTGGACTTAACGTTGTACGCAGCGCGAGCGGCGTTGGACACAACGTCGGCGCTTTCCGCTCGTCGGAGCTTGCCGAGAACGGCGGCTTGCGTTTCCATCGAACCGTACGGAATAACCGTCGAGGAAAGTTCTTTGGTCAGCTTTGCAATATCGTCGTCGTAAGGCGTGCGAATGACAATCATGCCGCCGGTCTGGGCGATTTGAACAAACTGCCCTTCGCTCTTCTTGGCGATCTCTTGCCAGATGGGCGTCGTTTCATCATAATTTCCGCACTGAACCGTATTAATTATGATGAACTTTTCCATGGCGAGCTTGCAAGTTTCCGGATACTTGACGTCGTCCTGATAGTCCATGTGAGGCGGGCAGTCGCCGACGAGGAAGATAACCCGGTAGACGTTCTGGTCAGCGGGCGACCACGACATCTTTGTAACGGCTTCGTTGAGAGCCTGGTTGACGGACTCCGGCGTGTCGCCGCCGCCCGCCGCCCTAAAGGACTGCAATTTGGCGTAGACTGCGTCGATATCGTCGGTCAGGTCCATGATTTGAGTAACGTATTCGTCGCCCCGGTCGCGATAGGAAATCAACCCGATTTTGATTTCCGGAGCGGGATCCTGAGAGATAATCGAGTTGGCGATCGACCAGATTTTCTGCTTCGCGCCTTCAATCAGACCGGACATAGACCCGGTGGAATCGAGAACGAACACGACTTCCGCCCGAGGCGTTTCTTTCTTCTCGGCGGGCTTTGCGTCCTGGGCGAACGCTGTACAGGTTGCCAAGACGACAGCCAGAGCAAACAAACAATGGAAAACTCTTTGACGCATAGTTTTTTCTCCTTTGAAAGTCAAATGGTTCTATCGGTAACTTCACACCTATTGTTGCGAGACAGCTTCTAGCTCCTAGCCGCTAGCTTCTAGCTTGGGGACTGTAGTTCTTAGCGTTAACTTTTAAAGACTGAAACAAAAATCAAAAAGCTAACGGCTACCAGCTAATAGCTAACAGCTTCTCTCACACTCTGACAATTATTACGGATTACTTCCCGTTTTGCAAGGGTCTTTTTTGCGATTTTTTCAGAAAAACTCAGTTCCGGCAAAATTGCCGGAAGAAATCGGTCATTTTTTATCGATTTCAGGGGGTAAACTATTGAAAAAAATTTCCTCTGGGGTAAAATTTGGGCTGTTTCGTTTGGAAACGGATTTAAATATACTGAAACAACTTGAGTTTTTCAGAAATTAAGCCTCTAGCTGCTAGCTTCTAGCTATTAGCTTGATAAACCTGATTCGTGCGTTATCGCAAGAAACAGGGATAACCAAGCTAGCGGCTAGCAGCTAGGAGCTAATAGCTCATTTTTCGGGAAATTTCAAGTAGAATAAGTATAAAGTCTAAAACCGCCTTTGAACAAAAGACGATTTGTTGTTCATCACTTTATTTTTACGAAAGGTAGTTTTCATGTCGCAGTATTCAGATGACGTATTGGCAAAAGTAATCGCTCGCAACCCGGGAGAACCCGAATTCCATCAGGCCGTCAAAGAAGTTTTGATGTGCGTCGCCCCGGTTTTGGACAAACGCCCGGAACTGATCAAAGAAAAGATCGTCGAACGTTTGGTTGAACCGGAACGTCAGATCATCTTCCGCGTTCCGTGGGTTGACGACAAAGGCGAAGTCCAGATCAACCGCGGTTTCCGCGTTCAGTTCAATTCCGCCATCGGCCCGTACAAAGGCGGCATTCGTCTTCACCCCTCCGTTTACCTCGGAATTATCAAGTTCCTGGGCTTTGAACAGATCTTCAAAAACGCTCTGACCACCACCCCGATCGGCGGCGGCAAAGGCGGATCTGACTTCGACCCGAAAGGCAAGTCCAATCGCGAAGTCATGTCCTTCTGCCAGTCCTTCATGACGGAACTGTTCCGCCACATCGGACCGGATACAGACGTTCCCGCTGGCGACATCGGCACCGGCGCCCGAGAAATCGGTTACATGTTTGGACAGTACAAACGCCTTACCAACACGTTCACCGGCGTTCTGACCGGCAAAGGCTTGCAGTGGGGCGGATCGCTGGCTCGTACAGAAGCGACTGGCTACGGTCTGGTTTACTACACAACCCGCATGCTTCAGGACGCGAATACAGACTGGAACGGAAAGCGCGTTCTTATTTCCGGTTCCGGCAATGTTGCCATTTACGCCAACCAGAAAGCGACCTCGCTCGGCGGAAAAGTCGTCGCCATGTCCGACTCCAACGGATACATCGTTGATGAAAACGGCATTGACCTCGCTGCGATCAAGGAAATCAAGGAAGTTCGCCGCGGACGAATCAAGGAATACCTCGACGTTCATCCGGAAGCCTCTTATACCGAAGGCTGCAAGGGAATCTGGACGGTACCAGCCGACATCGCCCTGCCGTGCGCTACTCAAAACGAAATCGACGGCGAATCCGCTGCAATTCTCGTTCGCAACGGCGCGAAATTCGTTGCTGAAGGCGCCAACATGCCGTCCACCCCGGAAGCCATCTCCACGTTCCTTGATGCCGGCATTCCGTTCGGTCCCGCCAAGGCTGCCAACGCGGGCGGCGTTGCCACGTCCGCTTTGGAAATGTCCCGGAACTCAATGAGACTGCACTGGACGTCCGCCGAAGTCAACGCCAAACTGCACGGAATCATGAACAGCATTTACGATCAGTGCACCGCCGCCGCGGAAGCCTACGGACAGAAGGGCAACCTCATGGCTGGCGCGAACATCGCCGGTTTCGTCAAATTCGCCGACTCCATGCTGGCGCACGGCGTTGTCTGATAAATCTGCCGTTGTGATAAT
>JAZUMX010000058.1:0-1807 GCA_045603865.1 Thermoguttaceae bacterium | reverse complement strand
CAAAAGCCCTCTTAGCCGCCGGCGCCGACATCCTCGGATCCAACTGCGGAAAGGGAATCGAAGGGTTCATTCCCGTCTGCCAGCGGCTTCACGATGCGTCCGGACTGCCAGTCTGGATTAAAGCAAACCGCGGCTTGCCGGAAATTGTCGACGGCGTTGCAACGTATTCCCAAACCCCGGAACAGTTCGCCTCCTTCGCCCCGGCTTTGGTTGCCGCCGGCGCCGGCTTTTTAGGCGGCTGCTGCGGAACCGACCCCTCGGTTATCGCCGCGCTGGTCGAATGGAAGAAAGGGCTGTAGGCAATAGGCAATAGGGAGCTTCTCCCCTATACCATTTAACAACAGGAGGACAATTCCATGAGTTTTGAAATGAATGACAACTATATATCAACGGATATATTCGCCGCGGACGCTCCCGTTTCAGAGCGGGCGACGTTTATTACCAGAACGTATCTTCACCTTTTAGGCGCAATCGCCGCCTTTGTTGGAATCGAGGCGTTTCTGTTACAATCCAGCGTTGCGGAACCGTTAATCGGCTTGATGGTTGGCTCAAAGTATTCCTGGCTTATCGTCCTGGGACTGTTTGTCGGGGTTTCCTGGATTGCTGACATGTGGGCGCAAACTGCAACGAGCAAATTCATGCAGTATATTGGGCTGGCGTTGTACGTTGTCGCAGAAGCGGTCGTCTTTCTGCCGTTGCTGTACATTGCGTCGAATTTCTATCCTCAAGCCATTCCGATGGCGGCGGGAAGCACAGCGGCCCTGGTCGTTTTGCTGACCGCAGTTGTATTCATCACAAGAAAAGACTTCTCGTTTCTTCGCCCGATCGTTCTCTTCGGCGGTTTGGCAGCTTTAGGCTTGATTGTCGTCGGCGTTGTCGCCGGATTCGAACTTGGCGCGTTTTTCACCTACGCCATGATCGCGTTTGCCTGCATTGCCGTCCTGTACGACACGTCCAACATTTTACATCATTACCGAACTGACCAATACGTCGGCGCGTCGCTGGCTCTGTTTGCCTCAGTAGCGCTGCTGTTCTGGTACATTTTGCGTCTGTTCATGTCGATGAATAGAAACTGATTTGTCAAGGAAAAAAGGGAGTAGGGAATAGGGAATAGTTTTTCTACTCCCTATTTCCTATTCCCCATTCCCTAACTAAAATGAAAGTCGCTCACATAATCACCCGGTTAATACTCGGCGGCGCTCAGGAAAATACGGTTTATTCCTGTATTGACCTGGCGCGTCGTCACGGAGCGACTGTTCGGCTTTTTACCGGTCCGACTACCGGTCCGGAAGGGGCGCTTGTCAAGTTCGCCAAAGAGCAGGGCGTCGATCTGGTAGAAATCCCGTCTTTGATTCGAGCGATTAACCCTCTTTACGACATCCCCGCCTATTTCCAGATTCGCAAGGCGTTAAAAGAATTCGCTCCCGACGTCGTTCACACGCATTCCGCCAAAGCGGGAATTCTCGGCAGAGCCGCGGCGCATTCTCTTCGTATTCCGCTGATTGTTCATACGATTCACGGCGCGCCCTGGTACCCGTCCGGGAACTTTCTGTCACGGTCGTTCAACCAGATTTGCGAACGCTGGGCGGCAAAACGCTGTCATAAACTCGTTTCCGTTGCCAACGCCATGACCCAGCTTTTTCTCGACGCTCATATTGCCCCGGCGGAGAAATTCACTAGTGATTACTGCGGCATGGACGTCGAGCCGATTCTCAATTCCGCTTCGCTAAGAGAACCCGTTCGACAGCAATACGGCTTTCAGCCGGACGACGTCGTCATTGGGAAGATCGCCCGACTGTTTCGGCTT
>JAZUMX010000057.1:0-1824 GCA_045603865.1 Thermoguttaceae bacterium | reverse complement strand
AATCGTACGGGTTTTGTGTACGGCGGAGAGAGCAATTCCATTAAAGCTGTTAATGTCAATGAAGGTAAATTGATAGTTGACGCTTCGCATGATACATTCACCGAAGATCACACAACGGGGTTCTGGGGAACGGCTCCGGTTACAGTTAATTCAGGCGCAACGCTGGAATACAAACAGGCATGGACAACTTCACCGAACGACAGTATGACGGTTAACGGTGGAACGCTGACCTTGTCCGCTAACGAATATCTCAATCAATTGACGCTTAATTCCGCAACGATTAACGGCAACGGAGAGCTGCGCGCAGGTAAAACTGGAACAGCCGTCTGGAACGTAACCGGCGGAACATCAACGGTCAACAACAAGATTGTCCTTGCCAAGGAAGGAGATTATTCGACCTTGACTGTCAACTTTGACTCTGGTTCTACTCTGGACGCTAAAAAGGGCATTTCCGCGTTGTCAGAAAAAACAGGGATGAACGTTACGTTTAACGGAACGGGCGAAAATCCGGGTAACGTTATTTTCAACAAGATTTCTGACACTAGCAGCGCATTAGGCAGTATTACGTTTAATAATATGAACGCGACCTTAATAAATGACGGCGGGTCATTTTTGTATAACGGATATTTGAATACGTCGTCTGTTACGTTAAAAGATTCAACGCTGACAACGTCGCGGGATCATTCAACCAACGGCATGACGTTTATTCTCGATCACGGAACGATAACCGCTAACAGAGCTGGCATCAATACGTATATCGACAATTGGTATCTTAAAAACGGATCGACGGTGAACGGTACAACGTTCCGAACTGGACACAATTGGGATTCCAACATTTACACTCAATACGACGAGGGACAGCCCGCAAACGTCATGAATACGATTTCCGCCGATATCGCCATGTACAATAAAGACAGAATTATGACGTTTGACATTGCAGACAAAGCGCCGCTTACCGTTTCCGGCAATTTTGTTCCCGCTGCAAGCGGACATTACAACGCGCTTGTTAAAACCGGCGCTGGTACGTTGACGCTCACCGGTCAAAACAGCCATAGCGCTACTACGGTTTCTGCAGGAACTCTGGTTCTCTCCGGCAACGGAACCCTGGGAACAGGCGCCGTAACAGTTGATTCTGGCGCGACGCTGGAATTCGCATACGACAGTCCAACTCATACTGTCAATGTTCCGTCTATTACGATGACAGTCGGCAGCGAAACCACTGCAGGCAGCAATTTCAAAGTTACGTCTGGATCCGTTACATTTGGAACGACAGACGTTTCTCTGAGCAACCTTTCCGGCGGAATTCTTAACCCGGATGGAACGACCGTGAATTCAACCTTGACCGTTACAGGCGTTCTGACGCTCAACAACGACCAGCTGACAAAGTTCATCGGGTCGATTTCAGCGGCTTCTATCGAAAAGACCGGCGACGGAACGATGCAAATTTATACGGGCGCGGAAGGACAGGTGGACGCTCAGAGTTTGACGGTTTCCTCCGGTCGTCTGGACTTGAAAGGATACATGACTGGCGGCATTACCGTTGACTCCGGCGGCATTTTCTCGCCGGGCAACTCGGTTGGCGAAGCGACCTTTGGCGGCGGGTATATTCTCAAAGACGGCGCAACGCTGTTGATTGAGCAAGACGCAACCGGCATCGACAAGCTGAACGTCGGTTCATTCGCATTCGATGAAACCAGCATCAGTCATAATATCCAATTGGATATTGCCGGGATCCCGTTTGGGGCGGAATATGAAATTATTTCGTCAGAGACTGCGTTCACTGCCCCGCTGCTTGATGAAGGTTACTGGCTTGACCATTTCAAG
>JAZUMX010000056.1:0-8624 GCA_045603865.1 Thermoguttaceae bacterium | reverse complement strand
GATAACAGCCTGAAAATCCTGCGTATACGACGATTCCGAGTTCTTGGCTAAAATCGATTGAAGCCCTTGAACATAGTCCGATTCCGAATCCAAATTCGACGCCAGATTATCCAGATCGGCGCTCAGTGAAGAATTCGAATTCAATTTGTCAATAACTGTTTTAATTGAAACAAGCAGACTTGAGCATTTCGATTCGAAAATCTTGGCTGATTTTTCAAGGGACGGTTTGCCAAAGGCGTAATCGGCAAACGACTGCTTGATTTTCAAGACCTGCGATTCGATTTCTCGCAATTTGACAACGTCTGCATTCTCGTCTTCTTTGGGCAGCTCTTGAGCCGCCTGCTGAATTTCATTAAACTTTTCGTTTTGCTGCGTGACAAAGGCGTCGTCGCTTTCGTCACGCAAAGCCGTATTAGCCCTTTCCAAAACAGCATAAGCTTCTTTTTCTTCTTTCAGTTCAGACAGCTTTTCCAGCTCTTTCATTTCTTCTGGACTGACGACTTCTCCTCTTTTGATTGCACGATCAATTTTGTCATGAAGCAGTTTCCAGTCTTCGTGACGAACCTTGTCTTCCTCATAAAGCTTTTTTATGTACGCGATATTCTTTTGAACGTCCGGATAAGCTGCCAACTGATAGCCGGACGATTCCAGATTCAGGACAAACTGATACGCTTCCGGAAGAATATTTTTGTCTTTTGAAACATCCAGCTGATATTTAGACAGGGTGTCTAACAGCGAGTTAAATCGATACCATTGTACGAACTCGTAAACGCCAAAGCTCACGCCGCCAATAACAGCAAGCAGAATTATCGTAAAAATCCCCGTCGCAAATCGACCGCGGCGAGACGCTTTTCGTTCTTCGTTGGCAATCAGTTTATCGAGATGATTTTGGAACCGTTCCGGAACCTCCTGACCAATGGCGTCTGCGGCGCGGGTCAAGTCCAAAATCAGACGCTGGCATTTATCAATGCTGATCGAACGTCTCATTTCCCGGTCGACCGCCGCCACTTTGGAATTGTATTCCTGAAGCAGATCGCGTCCTTTCTGTTCGTTATCTATCCATTGCAGCACTTCGTCAACGGAATGAATCAGATCGTACGGCGGAATCAACTGCTGGTTTTGAAATTCGCCAAGAACTTTAAACCATGAAGTCCGCCACCGCTTTGCCCCCTCAAAATCATAGACATTATACGATTCCAGAAGTTTATCTGCGATTTCATTGAGTTTGGCGTTGTACTGATCAATCTGTTTCTGACGATTTTTCTGTTGATATTCCTGCCGAATAACCGCTATCTTCTTTTTGATTTTCAGCGGAATTTCTACAGACCATTTGGATCCTTCAATTTCCTTCAGCAGCCTTACGCAGTCGTTATACGACAACGGATTGGAAAGCTCTTCGTAAATCAATTCCAGCCGGGCGGTTTCGTAATCTCGCAATTCATTTTTCCACCCCGTATTTTTCGGATCAAGCTCGGCAAGCTTTCTCAAAATCGGAACGCGAACCGATAACGGAGCATGCGTCAAAGCAAGAATTCGATGGCTTTTGAGAATCTCCTCGATAGGTCTCATGCAAACCTGCGCCGCGTCCAGCTCGTCTATCAGACGTCGATTAAAAGCAGGAATCGCCACGTCGCCAAACGTCAGCGCGGCTGAAATCCACGAGTCGTAATCGTCGAAAACAAGCGTTTTGTAATTCTCCAGCAAATCCATCTCGCGGTTCAAACGCAAAGCCTCAGACGCGTTTCCCTGACGAAGCGTATTAACGCATAAAACTACATTCTCATTGACCCATTCGCACGCCTCGCTGTACGCAGTCGCCAGTTCCGCTATTTTCTCCATTGGAACGGCGGAGGGGTCGTCCATCAGACATTCGATCTGTTGAATAAGTTCTGTATATTTAAGCATTGCAGTATTTCGATTGGTTTATAACGATCAACAATTCAGTTAAACGCCTTATTTTGAAGCTCCTTCCGGCGGCGGAAGAACAAGTCTCTTCCAGAGGAATGGTTCCCCGCTAGAAGCATACGGGTTTAAAATATATACATCTATATACAACGGTAAATTTAAGCCGCACGCTCGCACCTTTTGCAGAAATTCCTTTTTGAAAGTGGGTAAACCACTGTAGTAATCTCTTACTATTGCATCAATTCCTGTCGGTTCGCCGCCGCCGCGTTTTGACTCAAGATCAAATGCATACTTGACCTTTAAGATTTTTATATTACTGTCTTTTTCGAAAGCAATTACTATATTCTTCATTTTGTCCACTTTCTTCATTTTGGGCGCTTGCGCAGCTTTGCTGCGGTCAGCAGAAGCAGCTTTATTCTTTGACGCTTTATCGAGGGGATCTACCATACCTCCTTCTGATTTTCTAAGAGGTTCGTTGAATTCAATTCGAATTTCATAACTTGAATTCTTTTTAGGAGTTGGCTTGGAAACAATCTTATGCTCTTTTTTATTGAAAAATACAGATTCCCCAAAACATCCCAATTTTAAATTTGAAATAGAGAAACCTTCCGCAAATCCGTTTGTCTGAAATGTATATATTGCGGTTTTAAAACTGTTTTCGAATGTCGCCAATGTCAATGCATTTTTCAAATTGACATCTGCTTCCTTTCGGAAAAAAGTAATTATCTTTGTAGATTTGTCTGCGAAGGTTGCCAACAAAAGTTGATCATGTTTGACAAAATCCTGAAATGCAATTCCCCCGTCTCCTTCAATTGAAATAATTGAAAATTTCTTCAATTCCGATGCGTTAGATTCTCCCTGGCTATCTTCACTTATCCTGATCTTAATAGATTCGTCGTCAACCCCATTATCCTTGATGATATAACATGAAAATTCCTGATTATACTCCAATGTATATTTATATCCATCCATATTTGAACTATCAGCGGAATATAACGATACAAGTTCAAGCTTACTAATTTGTAATTTTTTATTTTTCAGCTGATAGTTAAGTCGAGAACAGTCGGCAGCGTCATTGGAATCAACATAGATGAAAAATTGATTTGGATCCGCTCCAACCCATCGCTCATCGTCGAATATTTTACCTTCATCGTCTTGCTGTGGTTTCTCAGGCTCTTCCTTCGGTTTTGCCGGTTCTGCATTCTTATTTTCTTCATTTTGCTGTTTAGAATCGGCGTTTGGTTCTGCTTTAGGAACGTCAGCTTCACTCTGAACGTTGGCGGCATTCTGGTCAGTATTTGCATTTTGCTGTTCTGGCTGGCTCTCGCCTTTGTCAGAACCATTGACGTTATCCCCTTCCTGCTGCTGATTCTGGTCAGAAACAGGGGCCGGTTCCGTTACAGGAGCGGCTTCTGAATTCGGTTCGTTCACAGCGTTCTGATCCAATTCTGGAATCAGTCCAAATTGTTCGTCGTCAGTCTCGTCTGTCGTTTCGTTTGTCGTTTCGTCTTCATCGTCATCATCCAGGTCCGTCTGATTGATGGCAACAATATTATTGCCATTTTGCAGCGATCCAGACGTTACAACGAAATAAGTTGCAACAGCGATTCCAATAAGGAAAATTCCTGCAAGAATGGCGGCGTAGAGTCCATGCTTTTTTCCAGCGGAAGCTTGAGTTTTTTTCTTTTTTCCAGCGCTTAACATTAACTCAGGCATAGAATCCATAGCGCTGAGCAGTTCATCATCCAGGTCGTTAACAGCGGCTGAACCTATCGTCTGCAATTCATCCTCAATACCGGCATTGAGAACAGCCTCCGCCGCAGGGCGAGAAGTCTGAACCGGTCGCTGTCGGGCGGCAGTTCCCCCAGCCTTCGCACCAGCAGGGGCAAGAACCATTCTTCCCGCTCTTGCCGCCGCAACGGCAGGAGAATCCGCAGCCGGCGCCAGCGCTCCGTTGGACAGATCGATTACCAGCCCTGCCCCGACTTCCGCAATCGCCTGAGCCGCTTCCGGCGTTCCGGCGGCAACGCAGCGCCACTGACAGTCAATACCCGTCGGCAGTTTGGAATAGTAGGTGGAAAACGTCGTCTTCCATCGCCGTTCAGGCGGCAAAAGAGCCATCGCTTCCTGAATCAGGGCAAGAACGTTCATTCCTGGTTGATAAACAATACAGGCGTACCGCCCAGTCCACGCAGTTTGAGCCAGTTCTCCCGCCCAGCCGGGATCGCCTGCCGTCTGACGCCACGCCAAACACGGACGCGGAGAAATCAGCTGACGCGGAATCTGGCGAGTAAACGCGCGCGTCCCGACTTGCTGGTCAAATGTCAAATCGATTAATCCGGGAGTCGTCAGCATAGCCGCCGGACCGCAAGGCGCCTGATCTTTTTTATCCAGAACGATAAAATGAGCCAGCTTGTTGCTGCGTCCTGTATAGTCCAAACCGGCGTCCGCGACGCGATAAATTACGTGCGATTCCGTATTCCCCACGTTGATAACAACGTGCGACCAGTTCGGCGGATTCATGTCCGCTTCCGGAGTTCCCGGCATGAACAGGTGTCGATACCCGCTCAATCCTTCAAGACGGGATATCATGTTCGGAGCCATGTCCGGGCTAACGGCAACTGTACAAAAACCGCTCACTCCGGGCTTGACGCCTTTGGGAAACGACGTATAAATCAATTCTTGAGCCATCTTCAGATTCTCCTCCGCGGGTTCCACCCACGGCTGCATATATTGAACCGCTAACGCATTTCTGGATGAACGCTTCGCGTCTGTATTTCATCTGCCATAAAAACGCGGCGCTGTCAATTCAAAGTGGAAACAAGTCTTTTCAAGTGTAAAAAGTACAATACAGGAACTTCAACCCAAATCGGATTCAAATTGCCAGGACGAAATCCGAGCGCCCCGGTTTCCGGGTCTTGTTCCGGAGCGCAGCCTGTCGCGCTGACGGGAACGTACAAGACGTTGTTGGAAAAGCTCTCGATCATCGCCGGAGCCGCAGGCGTAAACGCATTCAAGGCGCTGCGAACGTATTCCGAAACGTATTGAACCGTTTCCAAATCCAGTCGGCTTGCCGATTCGCCTTCTGTCCGTTTCCATGGGCTGGGCAGCGGATGAGGCGCGTCTTTGAGCAGTTCCTGCCAAATGTCGAACTTTGTTACAATAACAATTACAGGGACGTGTGTCTTATCCGTTGACGACAAATGCCGCAAATAGCGGAACCGCTGAGTCATTTCCAGAAAAATCGCGTCTTGACGCATATTCGACCGGAGTTGAGACGAGTTGAGCTGCGGGTCGTCAGAATAATCGTGACACGCGCTGCGGAAATTGTTGTCCTGCATCGGGTCAAAGAGGAAGAAAATCGCCTGACTTTTACCCAAGTGACGAGTTACAGGGCTGTCCGCTCTGTCGGAACCGGGAATATAACTTTCCCCGGCGTTGTCGTACAGACACAGATTTCGGATTCCTCTTTCCGATTCCTGACTGTTAATTTTATGGAGCGTAAAAATAAACGGCTGCGGGAAAATCACCGGCTGACCGTCGAAATTGACGCTGTTGTACATGTCGCCTTCCGCTTCCGTTTTTTCCAGAGCGACAATGTCGTTCAAATTCTCGTTTTCAAACTGACGAGATTCGTAATTCCGCAGACGCATGTTCATCAGCGGGTCGGCGTCGACAAACGTATATCCGAACTCGTTGGGCAAAAGCGTTCGGAGCCGATAGCTCATGCTGGCAAGAAAATACGATTTCCCCGACGCCGGCGCGCCGACAATCGAAACGAAACTGGACGTCGTTTGAAGGATGATGTCTGGAATCCTCAAATGACAATGCGGGCAGGCGTGCTGCTGACAAACGTATCCGCGGGAATCCAGCGGCAATCCCTCCACGTTAAAATGACTTGGCAAAAATCGCGTCTGTTCAAATTTACCAAGATGAATGTCGCCCAACAAATCCGGACACGCGCTCACAGCCAGAATCTCTTCCGGAGGAAATTCGTGCCAACAATGAGGACACACAATCCGTTTACAAAGAAAAATTGATTTCGTTTCCATATTAACAACTCCATAGCAGGCTATGTTTTCGCCTGAATTCTACTATTATATATTTGAGATTATAACATATATTGAGAAAAAATACCAGATGGGGGGGGGTATCTGAGAATATTTATTATAAAAAAGAGATAATTTTCAACCGTCAATTACCGATCTTTGATTCAAATGAAATAGCACAAAAATTGGTATATTATAAGAAAACAATACTTATCTCTAACCGCTAACAGGTTTTCGTTTCCTAGAAGAACCCATTTTTTTTCATTTTTCAGAAAATTCACTTATTTTCTTCGATATATATCTTGAAAATTGTTGTGAAATCGAATATAATACTTATCAGGAGGTTGCTTTTTTGTTGAATTTTTAAATAATAATTCAACAATTTGAGGAATAATCATCCTTCAGGTTTTCCAATTCTTTATCCATGATTATTTAAAAGTTAATTATGAATACTGAAATATACAATAAGATTAAGTTGCTTGCAGAGAAGTATTCTAAGCAATATGTAAAAAAGGTTTCTGAACGTATTGCAGAAATGCAAAATGACGACAGATCATATTACCTAATTTATCAGGTGTTAGGAATATCGGTTGAAGAGGGTAACTTAATCGATGAGTATCAAAATAAAGGGCGTTTTTTATACAAATATGCAGGAGCCTTTTTAGAAGAGGCTGCTATTTTATGTTTTAAGTACAAATTCCCTGACTCAAAAAAAGTAAAAATAGATAACACACTTGGGAAAAAACCGAAAACATTTGAGATTGATTTATTGCATGATTTAGACGCTCATGAAATTAAATGGCGGGATGCTACCACAGATGGAGACCACATAACGAAAGAATATACTCGTTTACAAGTAATTAAGGATAAAGGTTACACCCCAATTCGAATAATGTTCTATTATCCTCAAAGAGAACGGGCTCAGAATATTCAAAAAACTCTGGAAACATTATATAAAGGTATTGGAGGTAAATACTTTTATGGAAACGCAGCTTGGAATTATATTAAGGATTATACGGATATAGATCTATTAGAAATTTTACAACGAATAGCTGATGATAGAAGAGAATAGGCTATATTGCGATGACTGTTTGACCATTATTAAAAAAATGGATAGTGAATCTATTGACATGATTTATATAGATCCGCCATTCTTTTCTCAAACAGTTCAGCGCTTAAGCGATTCTGATGGAAATTATTTTGAGTTCAATGACAAATGGACTTCAAAAGAATCATATTTGCTGTATATCAAAGAGCGGTTATTAGAGATGCCCCGCATTTTAAAAAACAGCGGAAGTATCTTTTTACAGTGTGACATATCCGCCTCTTGTGAATTAAAGCTGATTTTAGATGAAGTATTTGGAAAAAAGAACTTCAGAGGGGAAATCATCTGGTATTATAAGCGATGGTCCAATTCAAGAAGAGGTTTGCTGCCAAATCATCAAACGATTTATTATTACTCAAAAACGAGTGATTATAAATTCAATACTATTTTTTTTGATTATTCGCCAACTACAAATATTGACCAAATTTTACAAGAACGCGAACGCAATAACGGCAAAGTCGAATATAAAAGAGATATTTTTGGTCAAGTGGTATTTCATAATGAGAAAAATGGCGTACCATTATCAGATGTTTGGGAAATTCCATTTTTGAATCCGAAAGCAAAAGAACGAGTAGGATACCCTACGCAAAAACCGATCGAATTATTAGACAGAATTATACGTATTAGTACAGATGAAGGCGATTCCGTACTAGACGCTTTTTGTGGCAGCGGTACAACTCTTGTAAGCGCTAAATTGCTGGGTAGAAATTATATCGGCATAGACAACAATCCGGCTGCGATTGCTATATCTGAAAAAAGATTGCATATACCAGTAAAAACCAAGTCGAAACTACTTCAAAAAGGAAAAGAGTCCTATTTGACAAAAACTGCAGATGATATACGTATATTAAAACAATTTAGCTGCAATATTGTTCAACGCAATAGAGGCATAGACGCTCTATTAAAACGAATGTATAACGGAAAACCGGTTGCTATTAAAATTCAAAAAGAACCTTTTAATGAATCTGTTCAGCTATTAGCTAACGCTGCAAAATCGAGAAATTGTAGTCTTTCGATTTTAATAAGTAATGAAGTTGGACCTGTTCCCGATAATATGATTTTAATAGCAAGACCTGATCTTTAATTATTCCCGATTTACGGTATTTTCTCGATTTACATCCGATCAATAGAATATATTATGAAAACTGTTTGTATTGTAATAATACAAATGGATAAAACAGAACGAAGTGAGAGTTGTACTTAATACAACTCTCACTTCTGAATTCGGATATAGAGGATTTTTGACTTCACATACTGTTTTATTCCCACTCAATCGTTGGGGAGGGCTTTTTGCTGATGTCGTAAACGACGCGGTTGACGCCGTCGACTTCCGCCATGATGCGGTCAGCCATCGTTTCGAGAACTTCGTACGGGAAATGCGTCCAGGTCGCCGTCATGAAGTCGATCGTATTGACCGAACGAATGGCGACGGCGTTTTCGTACGTGCGTTCGCCGTCTTTGACGCCCACGGATTTGACGGGCAGGAGAACGGCAAACGTCTGTGACGTCTTTTCATCCCAGCCGGACTTTTTGAGTTCTTCCCGAACGATAAGTCGGAGGCCAAG
>JAZUMX010000055.1:0-8458 GCA_045603865.1 Thermoguttaceae bacterium | reverse complement strand
TAACGCCGAGAACTACAAATGCACAAGCTAATGGCTAGCGGCTAATAGCTAGTGGCTTTTCAATCGCGTCTTGAACGCTTCCAAACCGGCTTGATAGGCGGGTATCCATTCTGTAACGGGTTCGACGACGTCTTTGAACTGAACCATCTGCTTGACGGCTTCCGCAGGCGTGTATTCTTCCATCAAGCCGGAAGTGGGAGCGTAGGGGAACGCGCCGTCCGCGGCGGTTCGGCTCATGGTCGCTTCGGAGCGTCGGTAGTTTTCCAACGCCGCCAGCGCTGTAACAGCCGCGCCCAGCGCCGGACCTTCCGAACTGACAAGTCGCTTCAGCGGCATGTTCAAAACGGAAGCGAGAATCTTGCACATGAGCAAGCTCTTTGACGTCCCGCCGGAAATGGTAATCTGATTGATTTCCTGACCCGCTCGTTTGTGTTCTTCGACGCCCAGAGCGATTAAATACGCCAGCGCTTCCAGACAGGCGCGATAACGAACGCCAATCTCCTGCGGCTCTGCGCCGATCCACTGCAAGCGAGGTTCGGTAATTCCAATCGACGGCTCGGAAACGATAAACGGGTCAATCGCCGCGCCGGAACAGCCGGGGACGACAGCGTTCGCCGCCGCTTCCAGCTGAGCGTAATCGACGTTTTTGCCCATAACGCGGTCGATAAAATACGCGCCGTTGGAATAACATCTCATCAGCAGATACGGTCCCCAGTTGAGGGACATGACGTCCAGGTTGACGTCGTCTGCGGGAATGGTTGAACAGGACGAATTCACAACCGCAGAGTTCCCCAGGATAATCGCCATCTGCCCGGCTTCGACTGCGCCGCCGCCGATAAGCCCGGCTTGCTGATCGTCGCTGGTCGGGAAAATCAGGGGGCGAAGCATGCTTGACGGCAAATTGCATTCAACCGCAAGCGACTCGGACAGGCGCCCGACAGGTATGTATTGGTCAATGATTTCCGGCAGCGAGTCCCACGCCAAAGCGCGGTATTCCTCGTTCTCAATCGCGTTGAGCATTCCCTTGCGCCATTCTTTGGTTCGGAAGTCCATCATGCCGGTGCTGGCGGCGGAAGAAACGCTTATGACGTCAAAGTTTCCCGTCAAATAGCCGGCGGAAAGAACCCCGTGCGTCGCCAGGCGGCGCGTGCGAAGCCAGTCCTCTTTAGAAAGCGTCTGTTCGTCCTTAACCAAATGTGACAACGAATACCGTACCGCCCATGGACCGCCAATGAGTTCTTTTACCTTTTCAGCGCCGCCGAGTCGTTCCATGCCGAGTTGGCAATACTTCGCCAGCGTTTGGTCGTTCCAGCAAATCGCGCGGCGAACCTGATTGTTGTTCCGGTCGATTCGTCCGCAGGTATGATGGGTAGCGGAAATGCCGCCGCCTGCCCAGTCTTTCAGACGCCCCAGGTCGCGAAGCTGACTGGCAATGTCGCGAGTCGTCGCCCGCGCCTGACCTTCCAGCTGAAGCAGGTTAAGCTCAATCGCCCCGGGATCGTCAATTGAATCCCCGTACGTTAAGTCCGTTGGGAATCTGGACGACGCAAGGACGTTTCCGTTAATATCGAACGCGAGGCACTTGACCGCGCCTGTACTAAAATCCCAGCCGGTTACGACTGTTTCTGGCGGCAAAAATTTTAATGGGCTCATGATAGTTTGGGGGTTGTTGGTTGAAGACAGTTGGCGTTTTTATGAGCTGTTAGCTATTAGCTCCTAGCCATTAGCTTGGAAGTTTGCGGTTCTTAGCGTTAGCGTTTAAAGCTGGAAACTCAAAACACAAAGCTAAAAGCTAGTAACTAGAAGCTAAAAGCTTTGTTATTATATTGTATACGGAATTGAAAATTATGCAAGACGCCGGGGACGGGATTGAAAAAATTGAGTTTTGAGATTATAATATAGGAAATAGGGAATGGGGAATAGGGAATGGGACTTCGCCTTCGGCTGTTTAGGGGTTAGGGAATAGGAAATAGGGAATAGTAATTTGCCTTTGGCGAATTTTAAGATTACTCCCTACTCTCTATTCCCTATTCCCTACTCCCTATTCCCTATTCCCTATTCCCTACTCCCTACTCCCCACTCCCTCCTACCTCCTACCTACCCATGTCTTCCCGATTTCCTTCTGTCGAAACTGCCGATAAAGATGGTTTGATTGCCATCGGTGGATCGTTGTCGCCGGAATGGCTTGTCGACGCCTATACGCACGGAATCTTTCCGTGGCCGATGAACGAGGATTTCCCGACAACGTGGTTTTCTCCCGATCCCCGCGCCATTTTGCCGCTGGACAGCGCACATTTTTCGAGGCGTCTTTTAAGAACGATTCGGAGTAAAAACTGGCTTTACAGTATCGACAACGCCTTTGAAGACGTCATTCGCGGCTGCGCTGCTGATCGAAAAGACCATTCTGGTACGTGGATTACTTCCAAAATGATTGACGCCTATTGCGAAATGCACCGGCTCGGTTACGCTCACAGTTTTGAGGTCTGGGAACAGAACGGGGAAGAATGCAGGCTCATCGGCGGCGTCTACGGTTTGGCGTTCAATCGCTTTTTCGCTGGCGAGTCCATGTTTCATACCGTAACCGACGCGTCGAAAGCGGCTCTCTGGTATTTGGTTAAAACGCTTAATGAAAACGGGTTCCTTCTATTTGACTTGCAGGTTATCAACGACCACACCAGACAATTCGGAACCATTGAAATACCCCGCAAAGAATATCTTCGTCGGCTGGAAGAAGCGTTAAAAAGTCAATAAGTACAAATATAAATGTTGTATATAAGAACGTTCTAGTATTTATTTCTTAAAAATTTTAAAAATTTTCAAAAAAACAGGTAACAACCAAGGCGTCTTTTTCGTTATTAGAAGACAGAACGAACATTGAGGTCGGGAGAATGCTCAATTTTCCGTTTTAGTATTGGAGAGTTTACACCGGTATGGAGCTTGCTCCGCTGTCCATTACGATTGTTCCCTTTTACCCTATTTTGCCCAATGAATCACAATTCAATCCCAATAGACGCGCCGCATTACGATGAAATTCGTCGATATTGTTTCCGATTAACCAATTCGGAAGCGGAAGCGTCAGACCTTACGCAGGAAGTCTACGTCCGTTTGTGCCAATCCGGACGCAATTTGGAAGGCGCGCATTTGCGTAACTGGCTCTTTCGCGTTGCGCGAAATCTGGTAATCGACAAACTTCGCGCCAAACATCCGGAACATATTTCTCCGGATGTCGAAGGAATGCAGTTGGTGGATATGCCTGACCGCAAATCCGTCAATCCTGCGACCATGGCAGAACAGCAGGACTTGATTCAAAAAGTTTTGTCCGCGCTGAATAATTGCGATAAGAGGACTCGAGAGATATTCCGACTTAAATTTTACGAAAATAAATCCTCTTCAGAAATCGGAAATCAAGTCGGTATTTCTTCCAGTACCGTTCGCAAGATTCTTTTGGGTAAACTTCAGGAATTTCGCGAGGCTTTTCAAAGGATGGGAGCCGCCGGCTGACGAAAGTCGCCGTTACAGCTTCCCAGACGCTCCTTGCGATTTAATAATTCTTAACCCCTTTTAACCCAAACAAGAATAAATGAGAGAATAATCATGGCTGGCAACTTCACAAACAATACGAATAACAACACTACAAAAAATGTCTCAGAGTTGAAATTTGACGATGATCGACTCGTTCTCTACGCCATCGGCGAACTGACAGCTGACGAAATGGCTGACATCGACAAATACGCTTTTACTCATCCTGAAACCAACGCCAAACTGGAAGGGCTGTTGGAAATCGTTGACCTTATCGAAAGCTCTCCTGAACTTCAGCAGGCGTTGGAAGATCCCGGCGTTTTGGCTGAATTTTTGACCTTCCTGACGAGTTTCGGAAACAAGCTCTGGCCGTGGCGTCAAAAGGACAACAAAAAGACTTCCCTTCTGGCAGCAATCAAACAAAAATTCCAGGAATGGACGCGAAATGCGGAACCGGAACTGGAGGACGGCTTGTACGAGATGAATTCGATAGCAATTCCGACTAGCAGGGTTGCTGGTTCGTCAAGGAAAGCTTTCAAACGCGGATATGTGGCAAACGCCATGTACTGCTGCTCTATCAATCCTATGTTGGACATGAGTATGTCCTTGGAGCCGCCCATTGAGCCGCTCATTCCCAACGCGCTTGAAGGATTTACAGCAGAAAAGAAAAACGTCTTTTTGACTGTGGCTGACAATCCGTTTTCAACCTTTGGCTTGGACGTTGACACGGCTTCGTATACGCTGGCGAAACAGTACATCAAAAGGCGCAATCAGCTTCCGCCGCCGGAATCGGTTCGGGAAGAAGAGTATATCAACTTCTTCGACTGGGTTTTGCCCAAGCCGGAAAAAGACAGCGTCTGCCCGTTCAAACCAACTGTTGAAATCGGACCTCACCCGCTTAAACCAAATCTGCTTTTGGCGAAAATCGGCATTCAGGGAAAAACGCAGACCAGAGAAAACGTTCCCGCAATCAACCTGACGTACCTGATTGACGTCTCCGGGTCAATGGGCGCTGAAAACAAACTGGAACTGATTAAAAAGTCGCTGTGCAATCAAGTTGATTTCCTTCGGGAAGAGGATTCCATTTCCATCGTAACGTACAGCGATACAGCCAAAGCGCTGTTGAGTTCAACTCCCGTTAAAAACCGAAAGGAAATCAAATCCGTAATCAATACCTTGTACGCTGCCGGCTGTACCAACGCGTCTGACGGACTGGTTTTGGCGTATCGGGAAAACAAAAAGCGGTTTGATTCCAAAGGCGTCAACCGTGTTATCCTCTGTTCAGACGGCGACTTCAACGTCGGCGTAACAAACAGAGATGAACTCAAGAGCCTCATTAAACAACAGGCGCAGTCCGGCGTTTTCCTTACCGTTCTCGGCTTCGGCATGGGGAACTATAAAGACAACACGATGGAAACGCTCGCCAATTACGGTCAGGGTTCGTACCATTACATCAACAGCAAAAAAGAAGCGAAACGGATTCTGGAAGACGAAAACTTCGGATCCTTGCTGACCATTGCCAAAGACGTCAAAATTCAAATTGACTTCAACCCGGCGAGAGTCCAGTCGTATCGGCTTATCGGCTACGAAAACCGCGTCATGGAAGCTCAGGACTTTAATAACGACAAAAAAGAGTCCGGCTCCATTGGAGCAGGGCAGAATGTGCTGGCTCTGTACGAGATCGTTCCCGTTGGAGTTGTCAACGAACTGGAACCGTCGGTTGACAAATCCCGATACGAGAAGTTCCATCAGCCTGAACAGAAAGCAGAGCAGGGCGCAAAGCAAACAACGGCGTCTATCGACCCGCTGTCGAACGAACTGTTCCTGGTGAAAATTCGCTGGAAGGAACCGGACGCTGATGAGTCACAGTATCAGGATTTCCCGGTTGGCGATCCGACCGCCGAAGAAAAAGCGAACGTCAGCCCTGACTTCAGATTTGCCTACGCTGTCGCCTTGTTCGCCCAGATTCTGGCTAACGGGAATTACACCTGCAACGCCAAATTCGACGACGTCCTCAAGCTTGTTCCAGAAAACCGGACTGAACAGCAAGAGAAATTCGTCAAGCTGGTTGAAAAGGCAAAGAAAATTAATTCGTAATTCATAATTACGCAATCGTCATAAAATTCTTCCGTTGCGCCATGCAGAAAGGCTAAAGGGAACAGCTGGACTGCATGGCGTATTTTTTAAATTATTGTTTATTACCCAAATCCTCATATCGCAGACGAATAAACCGCGGGCGGTATTCCGGCGGGGTGCGCGGAAGACGTCCCAGACGATTGACGTTGTACGAAATAATCAGGTATTCGTCCGTCGATAAATCGGGATGTCCTTTGCCGTTGTATACGCTCACGCCGTCTTTGTGTTCCGGAGCGCGATAGATTACTGCTGGTTCGGAAAACGGACCAATCGGGGAATCGCCGATGCGATATTCTACAAGCGGAGAGATGCCGCGTCTGGTATTGACTTGTATGTATCGCCCTTTTTCTGGTCCAGTCGGTATTGGCGAAACGGAGAATTCACAAGAAATCCCTTTTGCCAACGGAGCGCAGCGTTTTATGTCCTCGCCCCAGTTCTGCCCGTCCCAAAATCGCCAGGCGGAAACGTCCGTCAATTTCTCAACCGGAACCCGGGCGGCAATCATATCTTTGCGCGAATGATCCTGGGCGTTGTCCTGATAGCCGTAAATATAATAGTATCCGTCTACTGGCTTGTCGAGAACCGCTCCGCCAAAAACAATTTGACCTTTTTCGTTGGGCGACTGTAACGGGACGTCTTTTTCAATTATCGCGTGAGCGAAATCCGGTTTCCCGTCGTCACGAATCGGCAGAGAGATTAAATCAATTCGTTCCGGCTTCCAGTTTTTGCCGCATTTCATCGCAAACAGATACAGCGTCCTGTTGAGGAAAACGCCGTCTTGAATCCAATAGCGATCAGGAAAGAGATTGCGTCCCTTTTCTGGAACAAAAGCTTCTGGCTTTCCGTCCGCCGGTTTATACCAAAAGGAATGGTTGACCATGTAAATGTCTTTGAACCGCCGCCCCTCGTTTTGAGTCGTACCGCAAAGCGTATCGCTAAACCAGAAGTACAGACTGTCGTCTGTCGGGTTTTTAGCAGAATAAACGCCGTCCGCGCCAAGCCAGCCGCTGGTTTGATTCGTCAATTCATTCCATTCTTCCGCCGGTTGAGCCGTCAGCGCCGCCATTAAAAAAAACAAAATACAGTTCATAATCAACACTCCATATTTATAATCGTTTATTATACAACATTTGAAAAAATAAAAAAACAGGGGACGTTTTGTTCACGATCCAGCTTGTACAATCTTTCTATCGGGAGTTCTCTTACTGAGAAGGGCTTGACTGAAAACGGGCGATATGATAAAATAATTAACAATGTTGTCAAATATTGGCTGCGTATGAAGTGAAACTCACATCCAGCCAGTCTGAATCCATACCCCTTTTTTTATCAGAAAGGATAATCACATGTTTTTGTCAACTTTAGAAACCATTCCAGGCGAGTCGTTCCAGATTCTTGGAATTGCTCAGGGAGCCACCGTTCAGACCAAAAATATTGGTCGTGATATTATGGCAGGCTTAAAAAATATTATGGGCGGCGAGCTGAAAGGATACACCGAGATGATGCAGGAATCCCGACAAATCGCAACTCAGCGTATGTGTGAGGATGCTGCCAGAATGGGAGCTGACGCGATTATTGGCGTTCGTTTTACAACCAGCTCCATTATTCAGCAAGCTGCTGAAGTTTTGGCTTTTGGCACGGCGGTAAAGATTATCAAATAAAACGTCCTGAGAAAGCGCTTGAAAATCAGAGTTCATCTGTCAATGACGGTGTATAAGCCAATTTAGATAGCGTAAACAGGAGTTGAACAGATTACTCTGAAATCTAAACAAACAAAAAGAGCGCGTCGTTGTTTTGCAGCGAGCGCACTTTTGTTTTTATAACGGTTTATCGTTTGACGTTATCGGTTGGCGGCGGCGACAACGGCGTGTGCGGGAATGCCGAATTCTTTCATCAGCCTGGCAAACGGGGCGCTGGCTCCGAAAGACTGCATCCCGATAAAGGCGCCTTTGGTTCCGATGTACTTTTCCCAGCCGAACGGCAAAGCGGCTTCAACCGCAACGCGGTTTTCGCATTCCGGCGGAAGGACGGACGCTTTGTAGGCGTCGTCCTGAGCGTCGAACCATTCCCAGCATGGCATGCTCACAACGCGGGCTTTTTTGCCCTGCTGAGCGAGCGTCTTTTGCGCTTCCAAGCAGATTCCGACTTCAGAACCCGTTCCGATAAGAATCACGTCCGGCGTCCCGTCACAGTCAGAAAGGACGTAAGCGCCTTTTTCCGTCATGCTGGCGGGGGCGAGGGTTGAGCGGTCAAGCGTCGGGAGGTTCTGTCTGGTAAGAACCATGCACGTTGGAGTTGTGTTCTGATTCAAGGCGGTTTTGTACGCCCAAACGACTTCGTTGGCGTCGGCGGGACGAACGACAGCCATGTTCGGCATGCAGCGCAAAGACGCCAACTGTTCGACCGGCTGATGAGTTGGACCGTCTTCTCCAACGCCGATAGAGTCGTGAGTAAAAACGTAAATGTTGGGCAGCCCCATCAAGCTCGCCAGGCGCATGGCGGGGCGAAGGTAATCGCAAAAAACGAAAAACGTCGCGCAGTATCCGCGCAGTCCGGAAAGGGTCAAGCCGTTGCAAATCGCGCCCATGGCGTGTTCGCGAATTCCGAAATGGAAGTTGCGCCCGCCGCGGTCGTTGGCGGAGAACTCGCCCGCGCCGTCGAATTTGAGAAGCGTGTTGTTGGACGGCGCCAGGTCGGCGGAACCGCCCAGGAGCCACGGCAGCCCTTGAGCGCATGCGTTGAGAACCTTTCCGCTTGAGGCGCGAGACGCCATGCCTTTCGCGTCGGCGGGGAACTCTTCGATTGC
>JAZUMX010000054.1:0-1997 GCA_045603865.1 Thermoguttaceae bacterium | reverse complement strand
CGGCATAGCCGGGAAGCCGATTGCGAATCTCTGCGATAAGTTCCATCGCGGTTTTATCGTCGACAACGAAATGCGCCGCCCCGGCGACGCGGTCTAACAAATGCAGGTAGTACGGAACGACGCTGCAGTCGATAAGCTTTTCGTACAGCGCGCAAAGTGCGTCGGCGGAATCGTTGACCCCTTTAAGCAGCGTTCCCTGCTGAAGCATGACAGCGCCGGGTTTTCTCAAGCGGTCAAACGCCTGAACGACTTCCTCGTCGATTTCGTTGGCGTGGTTGACGTGCGAGACAAAAATCAGCGATCTCTTTCTGTCGACGACTTCCGAAAACAGCGCCAGAAGCTCGTCGTCAAAGCGGGGCGGATAGTAAATCGTCATTCTGGAATGAATGCGGATTCGTTTTACATGCCCAATCGCCAGCAAGCGGTCGAAAAGTTCGCGAAGCTGTCCGTTGTCCAGCCGAAGGGGGTCGCCTCCGGAGAGAATGACCTCGTTGACGTCTGGCGAATTTTTTATAAAGTCAATTGCAGACAACAGATGCGGAATTCGACTTCCCGTCGCTTGACAGCAGGAAACGCCGTTTTGAGCGGGTTTCCCAATTTCGTTTTCTTCGCTATTTTTCATCAGAAAGCGTCGAAAACAGAACCGACAGGCGCCTCCGCAGGCGTTGGAAGCGATGAGCAAAACCCGTCCAGAATATTTTGCCAGTAAATTTTGCCCCCTATACTGTTCTTTTAACGGATTTCTGGTATAATCAGGAGGACTGGAAAGCTCACAGGCGGACGGAAGCGTCTGCAAGAGGAGCGGATCGCGCGGGTTTCCCGGCTCAATTCGCCTTGCGAAACAGCGGGTAACTCGCACCGGTTGCACCTCCGCCGCAGCGTCTAACGCGGCTAAAGCGTCGGGCGCGCCGGGAAGCTGGCAAATCTGGTCGGCTGATATGCGCGCGAACGCCAGCAGTTCAGCTGGAGAACTCAGAATTTCATCAGGATGCGGGAATTGGTACATGATTCACGCATATTATAATCAATATTTTTTTTAAGAAAAGGACTACTTACCGTGACAACGTACAATACCAGCGACTTCCGTAAAGGATTGAAGGTTCAAATTGACGGCGACCCGTACATCATGACCGAATGCAACTTCGTCAAGCCGGGCAAAGGACAGGCTCTCTACAAGTGCAAGCTCCGCAACCTCATTCGCGGCACGATTCTTGACCGCACCTGGAAGAGCGGCGATACCATCGAAGGCACCGACATCGAAGAAATCGACGCCCAATTCCTCTACACTCAGGGCGACACCTACGTCTTCATGAACAACGAAACCTACGATCAGTACGAGCTGACCAAGGATTTGGTTGACGACGCCTGGAAGTACCTCAAAGAAGGCATGATTTGCACGATGATGCTCCACAACAACAACCCGCTGGGAGTTACTCCGCCCAACCACGTCGTTCTGGAAATCGCCTTTGCGGAACCCGCCGTTCGCGGAAACACCGCTACCAACGTTACCAAAACCGCCAAGCTCGAAACCGGCGCTGACATCATCGTCCCGAACTTTGTCGAACAGGGCGAAAAGATTAAAGTCGACACCCGAACCGGTGAATACATCGAAAGAGTTAAAGAATAAATGGAAGGCGGTAATGGAGTGAGCGTTAGCGAACGGAATTACGCATTCGCCGTTAGGCGAACGTGATGCCGGGTACATTTTTTATGGTTCGCCTTCGGCGAACTGCGTAACTCCACTCCCGTTGGTCGTTTCGTTACCGCCTTTCATCCACCTGTCACTCGCAACTCGCAACTTAATATGTACATTCCCTACACTCATTCAGACGAACAGAAGATGCTCGAAGCGATTGGCGTTTCGAGCGTAGAAGAACTCTTTGCTCATATTCCGGACGCGGACAAACTTCATCGACCGCTCGACCTGCCGGAAGGCATGACGGAAATGGAAGCGGACGCCGACATTCACCGCCTGGCGGCGAAAAACGTCGGGGCGT
>JAZUMX010000053.1:0-4204 GCA_045603865.1 Thermoguttaceae bacterium | reverse complement strand
GGTTGGGGTTGCCGTCTTTGACGTCGAAAATGAGGGTGAAGTCGTAACGATTGGTAATTTTTTCAGACATAATTTAATTCCTTTATGGTTAATGTTGTTTGAAGTTGAATTTAATAGACGCATTCGTCTCCGATGGGTTATGATTCTGATTCTTCATAACGGTTTATTTGGATTGCTTGTCGTTGCTGGAATCCGTCTTTTTGGTATACAGATCGTTTTTCTGGTGGTAGTATCCCAAAGCGAAACGACCCTGATCTTCCATAGACAGCGTAGCAGGGAAATCGGCGATTTTGTCAAGGATTTCTCCGACGATTTTCTCAAAGTTGATAACGCGACCAGGGTTGTCCATCTTGGACAGATGGTGCGTCATGAGTCGAATCAGGTTCGGAAAGACGGTAACAGGCGTTCCGGATGCAGCTCCGTAGAATCGGTCGCGAATGGTTGCGTTGATTCCGGGATTGGCTTCGTCCTGAATCTTTTCTAAAATTGCGAACAGACGTCCAAGACAATAGCCGACGTTATTGTTTTTGGTATCCAAAGACATTTGAATCTCCGTTTCAGTTAAGGGTTGAGTTTGATTGTTTGTATTTTCCAAGTTATTGTCAGCGTCTTTACTCAGACGCAATTTGCGGTTGAGGTATCCTTTGATGATCGCTGCGCGTTCCCAAGTTACGGACCGTTCAGCGCGAATTCGTTCAATAGCGCAGTTAAAAAGAGTTCGCGGATAGGGTTTCTTCTTTTCCAAAATGGCGGACATGAGGTCGCCTTCAATAGTCGGAGGAATATTCTCCGATTTACCCTGAACCGCAACGCTGACCAACAGTTTGAACAACGGTATAAAGTCGCGTTCAATATATGCAGGACGATTGATTTTAATATCCTCAAAATGTTGAAAGATATTCTCCTTCATTTCGTCGATTGTCGAATTAATCGAAAACCGAATTGCCAGTCGTGCGGCATTAGGAGAAAGTCCCAAGACGTAAAATTGGATTTTTCTCTCCTTTTCGTCTTGTGACGTCATCGTTCCTGCTTTAACTGAACGGTAAAGAGCTTTTACCGCATTGATCCCTTGATCCGGGTTGTCTTTCGGTTCGACGGCAAAGAGAGCTTTGAATTGTGACTCAAAATCCGTCTTCTTTTCGCTCCAAAAGACAGCGGTTGCTTCTCCGACCATCAGTTTGTTGGGGGAGTCTTTTGCCAAAAGCATATTGAGCGCCGTTGTATAGGCAAAAGTTGTCGACTCGCCAATCGGAGCGTTTTCGCCCTGCTTTTTACCGAACGAGCAGAACGCCGGAAGGTTGAATCCGACGATGTTCGTTCCTGACGTGTTGCCGCCTTGAACGCCCTTGATTGCGGGATGCAAATTGGCAATAGGTTCTTCCTGTCCTGTAATCAGACAAACGCCTTTGACTGCAGAGTCGTCCGGAATTGCCAGCTTGTCAATTTTTTTGCGGACGGCGTCCGACTCAAAAACCATTCCCAATTCGCCATTCAGCTTGAACGACAGGTTGACAGCGGAACCGTCCTTGTTCAGATTCTCCATTTCGGGAAATTGATTGAGTTGTTCGAGCTTTTCGTCAAGGGACAGTGCGGCGAACTTTCGAACTGCTGTCAATCCGAGGTCGTCGATGTTGCCCAAAGATTCCAGCTTTTCGCGAAAAGCGTCGTGTTTAATCTCGCCTGGCGAACGACCGTCTTTGCTTGGCTTGCCCTCTTTGAGAGTTAAGCCGAGAACATACTCGGCATTGTCCCAAAGAAGATTGGACGCCACGCCGACAGTTCGTTTAACGCCTTGCGGAACAATAAACGTCTTAATGCGTTTATCTTTTCCCGAACCTTCCTGTGTGTTTTGCAGACCGACAACGGTTCCGAATTTGTCCAGTACAATAATGTACTTGATTTCCTTGCGTTCCCAGCCGGTCTTGGCGATGCCGGAATCCGAATCAGCCAATTTACGATTGTAGTAATCCGTTAATGATTGAATGATCATCCCTTCACCTCCGAAGAGTTCCAATCAGGAACGATAATGACGCCCTGTTCCATTTTGGCGTGGAAAAAGCGAGGGCGAAGGTTTTTCGGGTCTGAATAATCCAAGTCGTAAAGCATCCAGCCGAAGTCTTTATCGAGAGAAATTGGCTTGACGGGTTCGGAATCCGGGTCTTTGACGAGGCGGAAATCGGCGGCAAATTCTCGACATCCCAAATACGGATGATGAAAACATTGTCCTTTTGACGCTCGACGGTCGAACATAGCGGCGTATTTAGCTTCTTTTTCGTCTTTGCGGTCGTTGGGAATCTGGATCAACTCCGCTTCGTCGCTGTCCAGTAGATAATCTGGAACGGGGTTGTAAACCCTTCCTCTTTTATCCGGCGGAATAAAGTCGAATTCGGCGTAAAGCCGATAGGCGACGTCGCGAAGCATGAGAGTCGCCCGCTGCTGACGCTCTTGTTCGATAAAGAAGCCGTCAGAGCCTTTGGAAGCTGTTCGACCGACTTCGTTGCGGCGAACTGACGCCCAGCGAATCTCTTTGAGGACTTCGATTTTGGTAACGCGCCATCGGATGGCGGGTTTCCATAATATCGCCTCAAAAATTGAGCGCGCCGCTGACGGAGTAATGACGTCGTAACTGACTCGTTCGACTTTCATCTCCGGACGCGTAAAGCACGCGTATTCGCCGGAAGCCTCAAGGCAAAAGCCTTTCATAGTTGACCTCCTTTCAAAAAATATGAGATAAATTAAAACTACTGGTATTCATTGTAGGTTGCTATTAAATTTTGTCAATAGGGAGAATCGGTATTATTGGAAAAAATCTTGAGATTTTTTGATTTTCTTGAATTATTTATGGTTTTAAAAGGATTTTCTCGACTTGATTGATTGTAAAAAAATGATTTAATAAAAAATGTCATGCTATCCAGTATGAGGATTGAAACATTGTTGGTTGATATTGTTCTACCTAACAAAGTCTCAAGAAGAGGACGAGCTTGTCTCGTCCTCTTTTTTCTCATCTTTATATCTCTATGCAATTCTCAAAGGCGTTTCGGAGTCGTTGAACAGGTTTAGCCCTTATTCTTCGCTGTACAGGAACGAATCGTTTTGAACGAGAATTCCGCAGTCCAGCATTTCCAGTTCGCCTGTTTTGAGCATCATATCCGCTTTGTTGCGTGGAATGTTGACCATGTAGCGTTGTAATTGTCGCATAAGGGTCTTGTTAGGACCTTCAGTTTGAAGCTGTTCGACAAGTTCTTGTCCTCTATTATACAAGGTTACAACCGGAACAGTATGCTTGTCGTCAATCCAATGCATGTTCTCCCCGATGGTTCGATAACTTGCAGTGAATGGATTATCGCATAACTCATCGAGTACGTCAATCATTCGACTTTCATCTTTGTTTTCGATCTTTCTTGTCGAATTGATTTTGGTGATAAACAACTGCGAGTATTCACGATATTCGTTTGGTTCTTGAATATCCGGTTTATTATACCACCGTTCCCTAAACGCTTCTTCTGCTTTTTGCATAATTCCATCAGGAATTTTAGACTGAGCTTTGAAAACGTACACCTGCCCCAAGCAGTCGAGCTTGCCTTCCCGGTTGCAGCGTCCGCCAGATTGCAAAATGGAATCCAGCCCGGCGGAGGCGCGATAGACAACAGGGAAATCAATGTCAACGCCTGCTTCGACCAGCTGCGTGCTAATGACGCAGACCGGGACGCCGTCGTTGAGTCGCTTTTTGATTTCGGCAATTCGTTTGGTTCTATGCTCTGGATTCATCAAAGCGGAAAGATGAAAAACCGTCTCGCTGGCGTTCTCTGCTTTGGCTTTAACGGCGTTGTAGAGTTCATAACAGTCTTTACGCGTATTGACGATGCACAAAACCTGTTTTTCCTTCGTTAGTTTATTCGACAACGATTCCCAGTCTTCCGTTGTTTCCAGGTCAATATGGTATTCAGCGCGACGAAGTTTTTCGTATAGCTGCTGCTGATTGGGGTTGATGGGAATTGGTTTGTTAAGCGGGAGGTATTTTTCCGTATAATTCTTGAGTTCCGGGCTGTCCAGAGCCGGCTGGGTTGCAGTACAGAGAACGACGGTCGTATTGAATTTTGTAGTCAACTCGTTTAACGCGCTGTTGCAGACAGAGAGCAGTTCCGGCTTTAACATCTGGGCTTCGTCCAGAATAACGACGGAATTGGCAATGTTGTGCAGCTTT
>JAZUMX010000052.1:0-1950 GCA_045603865.1 Thermoguttaceae bacterium | reverse complement strand
TTACGCCCTTTAACTGACCTTCCTCAACAGCCTGACGCGTTACATGAGTCGGAAGCTGCTCCGGCTTGAACTTGTCAAAATCCGGATTGTCGTTTGGCGGGTTATCGTCAAAATGCAGCGGAGTTGGCGGAGCGTCGCCATGACTTTGCCCCCCGCGGCCGCCTCGACCAAGCTGAAGCCAAAGTTGAATCCCCTGTTCGCAGTCGCCGTCAGGACAATTCTCATCCAAAAACAGCTGCAGCGATTCCGGATCAAAATCTTCGTCAGACGGTTCAATCTGTAACTGATCCAAATCTCCAAACTCGCCTTCTTTGAGTTTATCAAGCAATTCCTGCAAATCGCCCTGATACTCCTGGAGCTGATTTTTCAACTGTTCAAGCTGCTCAGGCGTCAGCTGAGACAAATCTGGAATCTTCACATTATCGGGAAGCTGAAGCGCGTTTGGCTCAGACGACGGGTCGGAATCGTCGCCTTCCATCGCGTTCCCTTCAGACGAATCCTGTTGAGAGCCGCTTTCGGCATCGCTATTCTGACCGTCTGCGTTCGACGAATCCTGTTCTGACGATTCTTTGCCGTTAATTTTATCGAGAGTTTTTTGCAGCTCTTTTGCCGCTGCAGCCCTTTGAGCGTCGTTTAATTTATCCCATTCTTTTTTCATGGCTTCCGACAAATCCTGAGCGTCTTGAGCGCTTTGAGCGTTTTCTTCCGCCTGACGCGCTGCATCCTGAGCGGTCTGGTCAAGCTGGTTCTCCAACGCGTCAAGCGCCTCAAACGTATGGAGCGGGTCGTTCCCATCAGCGTTATCTGACAGCTTATTGAGAGTTTGGAGCATTTGTTCCGCCTGCTCTTGAGACAGAATCTTTTCCTTTTGCAGCAATTCAATTTTACGCTCAATTCGCTCGACGTCTTTTTCAAGATAAGCCGTAGTTGTTGCGCCTAAAGAATCCGCCGCCGGAATAGGCGCCAGCAAAGCGCTGGTCAAAAAAAAGACCGACAACAAACAGATAATCAGCGGTTTTAAAACCCGAAATGGAATCAGGGCGTATAAATTGCTGTGGATTGCATTGCCGGTTTCCTGTTTTTCCCAAACTTTTGCTTCGGGAAAATACTCTTCTGCCAACATGATGCCGCCGCAGGAAAACTGGTTATCCAGCCACGCTCGAACAGACGTCTGAGAGGGAACAAAACGTCCCGCCAGCAAATACGACGCCAGAGGAGCCAGAAGCGCCAAGCCCGCCGCAGTTCCCCAAACAGCATACGGATGAGAACTGAGAACGGATGGATAATACAGACGCAATGCAATTATCGTCGCTCCCACAATAAACAATTCGCCTGATAAAACGTACAGACACAATCGATTTGCTATCGCTAACCGAAATCGTCTTTGCGCTTTGCGAACGACTTGATCGTACTGCATTGAATCCGCTCCCTGTAAATTAGGCTAATATTTTCGATACGAGTGAAATATTTTATCTCGCAACTCGCTACTATTCTATGACGGTAATTCCCTGAACCGAAGCCGGTCCTTGAGGGTTGCGATACTGCCAGACAACCTTTTTGCCTCGCGTAATTTCAAACGCCATGGCTCCATGGAAGGAACCGCGATTGGCGGCATAGTTCCCGATTACGAGGTTGCCGTTTTTCCGTTCGACAATCGGACACATCATTGCAATTTCGATCTCCGGCGCGTCCGACTTTTCAAACCGCCAGATTTCTTTTCCCGTTCGATCAAAAATTATCACGTTGTCCAAAAACGCGCCGGCAACGGTTCCGTCTTTCAAAACGCAGACGCCAAACGCCGCCGTCCCTTTATCGCCGCGATACGTTTGAACCAGCTTGCCGTCGAGAGTATACTCTGCAATAACGTTCAGATTCTTCTGAGCAACCAGAAGCGTTCCCTCGGGCGTGAGGCGAATGTTCCGCATGTTGTGATGAGAGCCGATCTTTTCA
>JAZUMX010000051.1:0-3571 GCA_045603865.1 Thermoguttaceae bacterium | reverse complement strand
ATGCGAAAGATCTGGCGTCCGTAATACTCGTAAGGGTTTCCTGAGGCGATGTTTTGAGCGAGCGTCCAATAGCCGTCGCTGTCGCCGTAGACAAATCCGCCATGAGCGTAATAAACGTCCCAGCAAACCGCCGCCAGAAGACGGACGGTTAACGCTCCCAAAAGAATTAACGCCAGCCAGCGCCAGCTTGAAATATGAAATTCGCCTGGCGCTTTCTCAGGGACGTTTTCCACGTTACGCTCTTAGTTTTTTTGCAGAGGTTTATCGCGTCGATGAATTGGAGCGCACGTTACCAGCAAAGCCAAGCCAATGCAAAGAACGACAAGCATATAAGCTAACATATATGCTGACCAACCCGGCGTTTGAAACTCTAAATTCGCTTCTTCTTTTTTTGCCTTCGCTGCAAAACTCATAAAGGGATACAGAGCGACAGCCAGGAACAAAACGATTTGGTAAATTCGTACTGACAGCTTTTTCAACATGGGAATTCTTTCGTAAATGAGCAATTAGAAATGAGCAATTAGCAATTGGCGCAAAGCGCCTTAAATAATTGACAATTGCTAATTGACAATTGCTAATTAGATTATACATAGTTTGAAGGCTTTTTCAATAGTCCAATCAAAAAAGAATCCAAATTTTTAAGTAAAATCGAAGATTTTAGCGAATAATCCGAAAGCGCGCTGGAATTTTCCGAAAATTTTGGATTTTTTATTGTAAAATCCTTGACAACAGGACAAAAAAAAGACAAAATATAGATGAAGTGGCGCTATGCAGTCGCTTTGCGTCAATTGCCAATTGCTAATTGCTAATTACTACCCAGTTATGTCGTCCGATTCGGAAATTCATAAAACGCCGTCAACGCAGCCTATTATTTTAGGCTCCGGAAACAAGGAGGCTGACCAAGTCAGCGCTCTGACAGTTGGATTGTCCGATTCTGCAACGCTCATTCTTTCCAATGAGAAGGCGTCTGCTTCTACAACGGAACCGATAGCGTCTGCGCCCTCGACCTCAACCGCCATGTCGCCAGACGCAACCGTTATTCGAAAGCGAAACGAACAACAGGAAGGCGCCGGTTCGCGTTCAGGTTCCGGGGCTTCGTCAACGGACAGTTCCTCCAGCGCGAACGTTAGAATCATATCGGATAGTTTAATCAATTCTCCGGAGTCGCCAACGTTTAAGCTGGGCGATTACCAAATTTTAGACGCTATCGGCGGCGGAGGCATGGGGCGAATTTATCGGGCGTGGGACACCCGTCTTGACAGAGACGTCGCTTTAAAAGTTCTGGCTCCCAATCAACAGTCTGAGGAGTTTCGAGAACGGTTTATTGTCGAAGCGAAAGCGTCTGCCAAACTTCATCATGAAAATATTGTTTCGGTGTATTCCTTTGAACAAACCGACGGCATTACGTATTTGGTTATGGAATACATTCCCGGCAAAAACGTTCGCGATATTGTTACACAAAACGGTCCGTTATCCATAGAAGACGCGTTGTCGTACGCTATTCAGATGGCGTCCGCTCTGGAACACATCAATGAAAAAGGCATTGTTCACCGAGACATCAAGCCGTCCAACGTTCTTATTACTCCTGACGGCACTGTGAAAGTAATTGACCTTGGTCTGGCAAAATGCAAATCGGATCCCCAAACGGAACTGACCCAGCTGGGCGCCACGCTGGGCACGTTCGACTACATTTCTCCAGAACAGGCTCTGGATTCCAGAAACGTCGACATCCGTTCAGATATTTACTCGTTGGGCTGTTCGTTATTTTTCATGCTTACCGGACAGCCGCCGTATCCTGAAGGAACCGGGCTGCAAAAGCTGCTTCGCCATCAGGGCATAGCCCCGCCGAACGTTCAGGATTTTCGTTCTGACGTACCAGACCGTTTTGCGGAGATTATCACGCGCTGCATGTCAAAAGTCGCGGACAAACGTTTTCAGACGCCGCAGGCGTTGTCGAAAGCGTTGTTTATTGCCGCCGAAGAACTGGGCATGCGTCCAAGCGGCATTTCGTTGGCAAAATGGTATATGCCGTCCATATCGCGACTGCGAGTTTGGAAAGATCGTTTGTCGTGGGCTGTTCCGATAGTTCTGTTATTGTTTTTCATTATGATTTTGGACTATATTTGGAAGCCAAACCAGCGACAAGCTGAATTTTTCCCTGAAAAGCCGGGCCTAAAACGCAGCAGCGCCTCAGACGATTCGGAAGGACGCGCTGTGTCAAAAATCGGATTGCCCGTTATGAAAGCCAAACCGCTGGCGCTGGAGTTCAATTCCAGTTCCTTCCCCCAACCGCCGGAGGAACTCCTTTCAACGCAAGACGAGCCGGATCAACTGGACGTCAATCCTGTGGAGCCTGACGCCTCGGTAAGCGATAACGCATCCTCGGATGAACCGTCAGCCCTTCCAACGCCTGGCGCCGCGTCAACCGTTCAGCCGACTCGGGAGTCTGTAACGCCAGCAGCGACGTCGCAGGAACGCGATTTACCGCAGACGCCTGGCAGTTCAACTCAGAAGAGTACAATTCATTCCGTCAGACTGGAGACTGATTAGGCAAGAGGCAAGAGTGTTTCGCCTGCGGCGAATTTAAAACTACTGCCTACTGCCTACTGCCTCAAACTATTGCCTAAATTTCATGAGAGTTTATTTCCTCCTTGAAGATAGCCGATCCTTTTTTGAAACTCTGCCGTGCTGGCTGAGCATTCTCAAGCCGACGTATCGGCGCGTGCCAGAAATTAACCGCATTTACAACGGAGACTGTTACGTCATGAAAAGCGGCTGCGGGTTCCCCCGAATTCTGGGCGTCGATCCGCACTCGCCGGCGCAAAACGTGCTGGGCGCCACCATCACCGACATCAACCGGTACGGCAACATCGACCGGCTGGTTCTGGTTTTCGACTCCGACGACGTCCCGATTGGGAAACGCTATCGGATGGCGATTCAGGCGATTAAAAGCTATCCCGGCGGGCTGAAATGCCCGTTCAGCATCTTTCTGGTCAAACGCTGTTTTGAAACGTGGCTGCTGGGAAACCGGGACATGTACCCCAAAGGGGATATACCGTACGATTTCCAGCCCTTTGACGAGTACTACAACGTCTCGACGCACGACCCGGAGAACATGCTCGGCGTTGAGGAATACCTCACCACGTCGCTTTTCCATGCAGAGTATCTCAAACAAATGCTCCTGACGCAGAAGGTCAACTATTCCAAACGCAACCCGGGCGCGGTCTGCACCAGGGCGTATTTGGAAGCCCTCCGTCAGCGAGTCGCCGCTCTGGACGAACATCACAAGCCCGAAGGACACCTAAACTCACTCAAGCGATTCTTTGACTTTCTCGACAGACTATAAAACAGAAACGCTAACAAAACTGGCAGATAGAATCCATTAAAAACCTCGTTCAGAAATAATAGCCTTACAGGTTTTTAACATCGATTTTACTCTTTGGCGAGTTCTTCGTAATATTTTATCGGCGAGTTCTTTATTGCCTCGCCGCAAAAACTCATCTGCTAAATTCAGACTCTTTATATACAATGATTCACCATCATAAAACGACGACATTCTTAAAAGATTTCT
>JAZUMX010000050.1:0-2956 GCA_045603865.1 Thermoguttaceae bacterium | reverse complement strand
TTTCGGAGGAATCCGCTCGCGCGGCAGAACTGCTCGGCGCGCCGTCGATGGTTGTCTGGTCGTTTATTATATTTATTGTCCCGCTGCTTGCTGGCATTGCCGGATCATACAGCTTAAACCGACTCTTCCCGCCTGCGGCAGAATGGAAATCCTTCGTCGGATTTATCGCCGGCTTGGTTCTGGGCGTCTTCGTCGCCTGGCTTATCCGAATCGCGTTCATGAAAGACCAAAGCGAATCGTCTGACCAGCCATAAATCTTTCTTTTCTCCTCATCTGTTGATTCTCGATGTTAAGATAGCAAATCCTGGTAAACTTTAACGTCAACTGGAAATATCTTAAAAAAAAACGATTAAAACGTCCGACAAATATTGTAACGTGAATAGTTGAACCGGAATTCCGGTAGAAAAATATTTTGTCGAAAACATATCGTTCCTTCTTTCGCGTTACATTCACGAGGGATGTCGAAAGGAGGGCAATTACAGGAGATTTTGATATGCGACGTTTTTTTGTAATGATTACATGTGCAGCGGCTCTGGCGTTTGGCAGCGTCGCACTGGCAGATAACCAGATGGTTGCGGATAACATCGAACAGGCGCTTGTTCAGAGCGCGGTTCTTGATGAAGCGGATCAGATTCAGGTTAGCGTTAAAGACGGAGTTGTAACTCTGGACGGAGTTTCCGCGTCAAGCGAACAGCGAAGCCGTATTGAAAGCGTTGTCCGCAGAGTTCCGGGCGTTTATTCGGTCAACAACCGCATGAACGTTGGCGAGATTCAGCAGGTTTCCGCTTCGATTTTGGAACAGGCTCCCAGTCGACCGGCTCCCGTTTCTTCCGCTGTTGGTCAGCAGCCTGGCGTAAGCATTCTTTCTGACGTTCCGCTCAGCGAAGCTCAGCCGACCCCGGCAGCTGTGGATTCGTCCGCTCCCGTTCAGTATGGAACGCCCCTTCCGATGACCAGCGGTCCGCAGTATACCATGCCCGATCAGTACGGACAGCAGAACGCCGTTCGTTATGATCGCCCGTACTTGCCCAACTACGCCTGGCCGTCTTACGCCGCGTATCCGAACTACGCTCAGGTTTGTTATCCGAAACAGTACAGCGCCAACGCTTGGCCGTACATCGGACCGGTTTATCCGTATCCGCAAGTTCCGCTCGGATGGCGCGAAGTTACCCTCAAGTGGCACGACGGCACCTGGAGAATGGAATACAACGACGGTTCCTTCCATGGAACAACCAAGAGCGTCTTCCGCCCCTTCTCGAAATACTAAAATACAAATGGATTTGGTCTGTAATTAGACTCCTGTAAAAGAGCCCCTGAGAAATCAGGGGCTTTTTTGCATTGAAAAATCCTGTCCTTGTCCCCTTTACTATCTGGGCGTTTGGTATATAATAGAGTTATGAGGCAGCAGGGATTAGAGTGTAGTGAGCTTCTAGCCCCTAGCTTCTAGCCTCTAGCTTTTGCATTTAGACGCAAGCTTTAAAAACTACGCTAAGAACGACAAGACTCCAAGCTAATAGCTAGTAGCTAATAGCTTAAAAACTCCTATTTCCCTGCCATGATTTACGTTGACAATAACGCTACGACGGCTGTCGCCCCGGAAGTTCGGGACGTCATGCTTCCGTTTTTTAACGACTTGTACTATAATCCCAGCTCCATGTACCCGCCGGCGCAGAACGTAGCGCACGAGGTCAAAAAGGCGCGTCAGACGATTGCTCAATGTCTGGATATCGAAGACCCGTCCGAAATTCTCTTTACGTCGTGCGCGTCCGAAAGCAACAACGCCGCTATTTTCGGCGCCGCTGCGGCGAATTCGTCCAGAAAACATATCATTACAACGTCGGTTGAACATCCGGCGGTTCTGGAAGTCTGCAAGGAGATGGAACGCCGCGGCTATCGGGTTACGTATTTGAAAGTCAACAATCTGGGCGAGTTGGATATGCGAGAATACGTTCGCGCTCTGGACGAAGACACGCTTATCGTTTCTATTATGCACGCCAACAACGAAACCGGCGTCGTCTTCCCGGTTGAAGACCTGGCGCGAATCGCCAAAGAGACGGATCCGAAAATTATTTTCCATACGGACGCCACGCAAACGATGACCAAGCTCCCGCTAAACTATCAGTCCGGGCTGTTTGACCTCGTTTCCTTCTCTGGACACAAATTCCACGCGCCCAAAGGCGTTGGCGGACTGTACATTCGCAAGGGAACGCGAATTCGTCCGTTTTTAATCGGCGGACATCAGGAAAACGGTCGCCGCGCCGGAACGGAAAACGTGGCGTATATCGTCGGGATGGCTGAGGCGATGAAACTGGCGGCGAAAACCCACGCGGCGGATTCCGAACGGATTCGACGCATGCGCGCCCGATTCGAGAACACGCTCTTGGAACGGATTCCGTATATCGAAATCAACGGACGCGGCGCAACGCGCATGCCGAATACGTCCAACGTCGCGGTTCACTGCATCGAAGGCGAAGCGATTCTGTACCAGCTTTCCGAAGCGGGAATTTGCGCCTCGAGCGGGTCCGCCTGCACGTCCGGCTCGCTGGAATCGAGTCACGTTTTGCGCGCCATGAACGTCCCGTTTACCGCCATGCACGGCTCCACCCGATTCAGCTTCAGCCGATACAACACGGAAGAAGAAATCGCCTATATTACAGACGTCTTCCCGAAAATCGTCGAGCGGTTACGTAACATGTCTCCGTACTGGGACAAGCAAAAACAATGCCCGATTGTGCGGAACTAAAGAGGTCTTTTCAGGTAAGTTGGCGCTTAGCGTTTGCGTAGGTCAGTCCGTTCACGGATTTTGGCGAGCCGGGGTGGGTAAGCTTCCGGAAAAATTCAGATTAGCGCCGATTGATTAATTTAAACACGAAATAAGCGAAATTGACGAAAGTTTTTTAGACTTTAAATAATCCTTTCGTTTGTTTCGTTCTTTTCGTGTATTTCGTGTTAAAAA
>JAZUMX010000049.1:0-3686 GCA_045603865.1 Thermoguttaceae bacterium | reverse complement strand
CTTCCAGCCCCGCATTAATCATGCCTGCTATCAATAAATTATACCGATTTTGCGTAATCATTGCAATCGTCGCTTTACTGAGCGTCAGTTTATTTGCACAAGACAAAGCCGTTCCGACAACGTACAGTCCTTATCTGGACGTTGTCAATGCGCCGTATGCCTGGAATCTGGGATTTACCGGTCAGAACGTGGTCGTGGGCGTTATTGACGACAGCATCAATATGAATCACCCGTTTTTCAAATCTAATGTCGATAAAGCTTCTGCATACAATTTCGGGATTATCTATAACAACGACATATACAAGGAACTGTTGCCAACGCTGCCAATCCAGTCGGCAACCGACACGTCTGCCGTCTGGGACAAAGCTGATATTAAAAAAGATCAACTTCCTGGAACGTCCATGAGTCAAAGCGATTACCACGGAACCTGTGTAACGGGCTGCATTGCCGCATACGATTCAGAAACTAACACCTACGGATCCGCTTACGGCGCAACAATCGTTCCCATCCGCGTGGACTTTCCCTGTCAATCGTTAGACCTCCATCTTCCTGAAAGATCCTTGGCTGGAGAATACGCCGTTGCTCATGCTATCGAATACAACAACAGCGCTATTGACATCAAAAACAACTCATACGGCGCGGGGACCGGACTCTGCATACTTGAATCGGAGTCAAAATTATCCGCCATTGCCGACGCCAGGGCAAACAATACGATTTTGCTGTATTCTTCCGGCAACGAACGCAATAAGCGTCTTTACCCCAACGGCAAAGATTGCAACAAGAAGATATTTCCCTCTCACCCATACACAATTGCAGTTGGAGCAACGGGGAAAAACGACACAACAGACTATACCGGATTCGCGAAGTTCAGCAACTACGGCGCCTGCGTCTTTATTTGCGCCCCTGGCGTTGGAATTCAAACCGCTGACCGGGAAGACATCCTGGCAGGCAACGTTTTCACCTACAAAGACTACGAATTCGTCTCCAATTACGACTATCAGGGGGTGACAGCCGGCAATATGAATCCCTCGTTCGGAGGGACGTCTGCGGCTTGCCCGATAGCGTCTGGCGTACTTGCTTTGGCTATAGACGCCTATAAAACAACGTATCCGGATCAGACATGCGACGTCCGGTTTATCAAACATCTTCTTGCCAGGACGTCTACAAAAATCGACCTCGAAGTAACAAATCGCCATGACGCCTGGATAACCAACGCGGCAGGATTATCTTTCTCACCTACATACGGGTTCGGACAGATTAACGCGAAGGGGTTAATCGACGCCATTCTTGACCCTGAAACGACATTGGGCGGTAAATTCGATACGGTTACGCCACAGACAGTTGCTACAATTAACTGGTCAACCATGGAAGTTACTCCTACCGAAATGCTGGCGTACCAATCATCCCTTGTTGAAGATTACTTTTCCGGCAACGGCTATTATATGATAACGCACGCCGAGTCTCAAAACGACGCGCTGGCTGCCGCGCAAGAATATTACTCATCAACGGCAGCCTACGTAACAGACGACTATTTCCAAACCATGGAGGCAGAAAACAAATTGCTTTATTCCGAAACAAAAACGATTACCGACGAGACGTTTCTCAATTCCGGAATTATCAAACAGGATCTGGAAGAAGTTGTTATTACGCTATCTGCCAAAGCAGACGACCCGTCCGTCGGATTCGACGCCCGTTATATGGAAGTTATACTGGAACACAACGGATTGGAGAGTATTTTGGTTTTTTACGACCCGAACTCCCTTAAAGAGAACGTTAACGACTTAACGTGGTCGTTTACTTCCAACGTCTATTGGGGAGAAGACCCCACCGGCATCTGGACGGTAAAAGTTTATGACCATGGAGCAGAAGATACGTTTACTGTCTCAGACGTTTACAGCACGTTCTATATGGGCGCGCTGCTGAACTCCCATCCAGACGTCCCGGAACCGTCGACGTGGGCGCTGTTAGCGCTGGGGTTTGTTGTACTATTCCTACGTAAGAGAAAATAATGAAAGGCGTAGACGAGCCGGGGCGTAAGCCCCCGGAAAAGTCTCACGCAAAGTTCGCAAAGTCCGCAAAGTTTTAAAGATTTCTATGCGTTCTTTACGGCTTAAATTTCTTCGGCGGCAGAGACAGCCGCGATCCGGACTCAATAGAGTACAACCGATACTTAACTAATCACGTACTCAAATAGATACACGCTTGCCAGAAAAACTAATGTTTATTTGAACAATTACCTCATTGTTCTGCACATTCTTGCCCTTCAATTTTCCGACGTTCCTCTTCAATCTCACGTTGCAATTCTTCCGCTGGAGGCAACGTTAAACGGTATTTTGAGGCAAATATCTGTTTTTCGTCATTCAATACAGAGTATTTGACGATAGCCTCGTTTTTCTGAGAACAAAGAATAATGCCAATAGTAGGATTATCGTCATCATTTTTGTAAAGTTCATCGAACATTCTGATGTAGCTATCCATCTGCCCTATATCGCCATGCGTCAACTTTCCAACCTTCAGATCAATTAGTACATGACATTTCAGAATACTATGATAGAAAACGAGGTCAAGATAGAAATCTTCGTCCTCAAATCGCATGAGCTTTTGTCTTGCTATAAAACAGAAACCACGCCCTAATTCCAGCAAAAACGACTGAATTTTACCAATCAAAGCCTGTTCCAAGTCAGTTTCACGCAACGCAGGATAGTTTTTCAGATCAAGGAATTCCAATACGTAAGGGTCTTTGATAAAGTTCTCTGGCTCTAGCGGGGCTGTCAGTTTTTCCGCCTCAGCTATAACAGGAGCTTTTTCACGGCTTGCAAGCAACCGATCGTAATACAGTGTAGAGATTTGCCGTTCCAACTGTCGGCTTGACCATGCAGAGCGAATACATTCCTCCATATACCAGTTCCGCGCCGTCTCATTTTCAACCCGCAACAGAGCGCGATAATGCGTCCAGGTTAATTGCGAACGCAGCGCGTTCGTATTTGGGAACAAAACATAGAATTTTTTCATTTGTTGAAGGTTTCGCACTGAAAATCCAGAACCAAATTCCTCCTGTAGTCTTTCGGATACATCCAGCAAAACGCCTTTTCCATAACCAGCTCGAAGACTGCCATTTTGCTCATGTTCAACGATTATACGTCCTATGTTCCAGTATGCATGAACCATCGCAAAATTGACAGCATTATATGTCTGATTCCGTGAAAGAGTAAGCAATTCTTTAATTTCAGTGTAAATATCCATAAAAACAGCAGGTTCGTTCTTATTCATAATCATAGCCTCCACTTAACTTTTTTGAATTGCGAACGCAGTGCGTTCGTAATTTAGTTTCCCCATCAACTCTATACAATAACCGGCAAACTCGCCAAGTAATCTTCCTGATTTACGAGAGTTCTGGATTGCTAGAAATTATTATAGCGACAATGTAGCTTTATACAAGAGGACGTATATTACTTCACTGAAAATAATACTACATATCAAAATCTGTTCTGGTTGAATTTGATTTAATTACTCAAAAATTCTCCCCTGCCCTTGCAATTGATTTTTGATTGCTGTATAATCGAAACTGTTCAATCAGGAATTGGACAGTTTTTTGTTTTCCCCCCATTTTAACTGATACGAGAGGAACGACTCATGAATAACATTATATCCCGCCGCGCCATGCTGCAAGGTTCCGCAGCTGGTCT
>JAZUMX010000048.1:0-5854 GCA_045603865.1 Thermoguttaceae bacterium | reverse complement strand
TGCGGAAATCGGCGGAATACTTCTCGTTGATTTCCGCCAGAACCTTTTCGGTCTTTTCGATATAAACCAGAGCCGACTTGGCGGGAACGTCGCGGCCGTCGAGAAGGATGTGAACCCGGCAGCGTTTGACGCCTTCTTCCGCCGCCCGATTGAGCATCGGATACAGTTGAGAAATATTGGAGTGAACGTTTCCGTCTGAATGCAGCCCGATGAAGTGCATCGTATGCCCGTCTTTGGCGGCTGCGACAGCTTTCTTCCAGACTTCGCCGTCGAACATGGACGCGGTTTCAATCGCCTTGTTGACCAGCTTCGCGCCCTGATCGAAAACGCGGCCGGCGCCCAGAGCGTTGTGCCCGATTTCCGAGTTGCCCATGTCGTCGTCAGAGGGAAGTCCAACCGCCTGACCGTGCGCCTGAAGCTGGCAGTACAGCTTCGCGCCAAAGAGCTTGTCCAGCGTAGGCGTCTTGGCAATGTAGACGGCGTTCGACCCGTCCTGCTTGCCGATTCCGACTCCGTCCATAACGATTAACAACAGCGGACCAGGACGTCCCGCAAACGTATCCGACGAAATTTTTTCCAGTGTAAGCATAATAGTAATAAGTGGTTAGTGGTAAGTGGGGAATAGGCGCGAAGCGCATCCGCCAGAACTGCGTAGCAGTTCAATATTTGTAGCCGTGGGTTTCAACCCACGGAGTTAGTGGTAAGTGAGAGGAGCGCTTTGCGTCCTTACAACTTAAAACTAACCACTTACAACTATATTATTATACCTAAACAATAATTTTTGACAATAGGAGGGGAGACCGTAGCTTCTAGCCCCTAGCTCCTAGTTTCTAGCTTTTTAATTTTGGATTCCAGCTTTAATAAATAACGTCGAGAACCACAAACCCACAAGCTAATAGCTAGCGGCTAACAGCTAATAGCTTCTCTTGCCTATTGCCTCCATCTTATTTTTTCTGCAAAATCGGAATTATCCTCAAGACCGGCTTTTTCGCAGACGATAGAAATAATAAGTGTAAAGGTTGATTACACGTCATTGCGTAATTAATCAATAGATAATTGGAGAAAATCCATGCGACCATACAATACCTATCGTAATCCCGAACTCAGCCAACCGGTTTCATCGGTAGAAAATACGCTCGCGGACAGGACGTCGAATTCAAACGAGCCGTTTGATATTTTACGTTCGCTGTCAGAATCCATTAGCGTAGATTGCGGATCTTTTGAGATCTCAGAGCCGACAGAATACTATCAGAACTCGTCCGCCCCCTCTCACGTTTCGTTTGTTGACCCGAGAGGCAGGGAAATTCAGACTCCCGTTGAAAGCGCTGCTCCAGCGCCAGTCAAAAGAGAACCGGCAATTCGAGAAGCGTCTAATACGGCGCAAAATACCAATAAGTCGTCTGTAAATGCTGTGGCTGACATGGATGACGACAATTACGATTGCATGAACGATCCCAATTATCGCGCTCAAAGCCAAAATGAAGCAAGTTCTCCGTCTTTTGAAGAACTCATGGCGCGTACGGCGGAAGGCCTTGCAAGAATGCGGGAAGAAAACGACAGAGTCTATTCAAATTCAGAAAAAAACGAAACGTCGAAATCTCAGGACAGAGCCAGAACTGAGTCTGTTGAAAACGTTTCGAAACCGAAAGATAAGCCGTCAACCGACGCTCAATCAAAATCATTGCCGAAAAAACGTTTTCTTTCCGGTATTAACTGGGGCAAAACCAGAACAACGCTTTTTAGTCGAGAGACAATTAAACTGGTTTTTCTTACCGTTGCAATCAGCGCCTTGATTGTTTCGGCGGTTATATACAAACAGTCGCCGCGTCGAAATAGCGGTTTGCCGGAATCGGAAGACGTCGTTATAAATCCAGCTTCCGAGACTCCGGACGTTCCTGTTCAGAAAAATGAGGTTGCTGCGAATAACGGCGAATTTAACGATCCCGCCAATGACAATTATTGGAATCTGAGTAACGATAACTGGGTTTCTTCCGACGATCCTAATCCCAGAGCTTTGACAGATCAAATGCGAGGCGATTATCAGTCGCCGACGTTTGACGCTGACCCTGGATACGAATACAACCAGAACGCATCAAACGATTTTTCCAATCCTGAAGACGTTGGACGTCAGCTGTCGTCGCCGCACAGTTCAAATCAGTTTGCTGAAACCATGCCGACGTACAACGTTGAACCGAAATATGCGGACGTCTCGCCCGCTTTCGGCTCGCAATACATTCCCAACGAATACGAGTCCCCGGTTTTAGAAGACGATACCGTCAGCGGGTATTCCGAGACGGGGTATAACTCGAATTTTATGAGATAGAAAAATGGAAGGCGGTAATGGAGTTCGCGTAAGCGAACGGAATTACGCATTCGCCGTCAGGCGAACAGAATAATAGGTTCAATCATAGGGTTTGCCTTCGGCAAACTGCGTAATTCCGCTCCCGTTGGTCGCTTCATTACCGCCTTTCATCAACTTAGCTTCTTAACGCTATTCCCTTTTCTTTCAAGAAGTCCAGCCAGGCGGCGCGGAACTGTTCGATTTCTTCTCCGGTAAGAGTGTGATCTGCCGCTCCGATTTGCGTTCTGAACGTGTACGACCCCATGCCGGGTTCCATGCCCTTGCCTTTATAGCAACCAATAAAGCTGCGGGAAACGAGCAGCGGGTGCGTGAACTCGGACAGAATCTTGTCCAGCTTGCCGAATCCGGCGTCGACCGGCCAGACGAGGGAGAAGTCCGCCCAGGAACCGGGGAAGACCGGAATCGGCTGACATTCCATCGACGGGAACACGTCCGCGTCGACGTCGTCAAGGCAGATTTCAAACCAGACGACTTGCCCGCCTTCGGAAACGACCGTCTTGAGCAGGTCGCCTTCGATGTATCCCAGCGAACCGACGATTTTGCCGTCGATCTTAATCGCAATCCAGGCGCCGGGCTGCTGCCACGGGAACGACGCTTTGTCTTGAATCTCGAACTCCGCCGGTTTGTCGAACCAGATTTTACCGAGGTCTTCAACCGCGCCTTTGACGCTTCTGTACAGCTCTTCCAGCGACCCCGCTGCGGCTGTTTGATAGACAACGCCCGCCAAATTGATCTTTTCCAGGCAGGATTTCGGTCCGTTGTCGAAGAAAATGTGACCAATTTCAAACAGCTTGAACGCGTCGCGGAACTGGCGGTTCTTTTCAACCAGCGCGAAAAGGTTCGGCATGAGCGTTGTGCGGAGGAATCGATGTTCCGTTGACGACGGGTTGGCGAACTCCATCGGCTTAAGCGCCGGGTCTGTTACGCCGTGATTTTCCAGCTTGAGCACTTCAATCCACTTCTCGTTGAACCAGCAGTAGTTGTGAACTTCTGTATAGCCGTATCCGACCGCCAGCAAACGGCGCGCTTTGTGTTCCGTTCTCAGCGGAGCGTCGACGTACAAGGCGTGAGTCGGAACGCACGGCATGACGGGTTCCATGTTGTCGTAGCCGAAAACGCGGAGGACTTCTTCAACGATGTCTTCCTGAATGGAGATGTCTTTTCGGGCGCGGAACGGCGGAATCCCCACCAGCAGCTGCGGCTGGTCTGAGTCCGTATCTTTGAACTCCGCGGTAAATCCGAGCGATTCGAGAATCTGGCTGATTTTTTCGTGCGGAAGTTCAATTCCCGCCAACGCGTTGAAGCGTCCGACCGGCATTTCGATGTAACGGAACTGGTCGTCCAGAGAACCGTCCATGGACCAGCGGGTTGTAACAATGATGTCCGCGCCGGCGTTTTGTAACAGATGGAGAATTCGACCAGCGGCAACCTTGACGTTCATGGGCGGCTGCGATTTTTCGTATCGCTGAGCGGCGTCTGAACGCAGGTCAAGACGAACGGACGTGCGGCGCATTCGAGCCGCTTTGAAGTTCGCGCATTCCAGCAGCATGCGTTTGGTTGTCGGCTTGATTTCCGATTCCAAACCGCCCATAACGCCCGCCAGAGCAACCGGCTTGTCCTCGTTCCAGATGAGCAGGTCTTCCGGCAGAATCTTACGGGTCTGACCGTCCAGAGTGGTGAATTCCCGATCCACTTTGGCAGTGTCGATTCTCACCGCGTTGAGGCAATCGCCGTCAAAGGCGTGAGTCGGCTGACCGAGGTCGAACATGCAATAGTTGGTAACGTCGACCAGAAGCCCCATCGTTCGCTGACCGATAGCGTGCAGACGTCGCTGCATAATCAACGGCGTAACGGGAATATTAGGCGCTTCAAACCCGATGCATCCGTAGCATGGGCAGTTTTCCAAATCGTCAATTTTAACCGGGAATTCCGGGAGGTTGTCGTACTGCGACAGGTCAACCTGGGGCAGCGCTTTAAGCGGTCGCCCAAACACGGCGGAGAACTCGCGCGCGAAGCCGTAATGCCCCCACAAATCCGGACGGTGCGTCAGGGACTTGTTGTCAATTTCGATCAGCGTATCGGTTTCCGGGATGTAGTCAATCAGAGCCGCGCCGTTGGGAATACTCTGCGGGATTTCCAAAACGCCTTCGTGCCTTTTCGACATGCCCAGTTCTTTGGCGGAACAGCAGACGCCCTGAGACGGATACCCGGCAACGGTCGCTTCTTTAATCACGCCGCCGTTGATTGTCGTTCCGACCGGGGCGAAAGCGACTTTCAAACCGAGCCGACAGTTCGGCGCGCCGCAGACGGAATTGAACTTCTGACCGCCGCAGTCAACGACGATTTTGGTCAGCTTGTGTTCCGGCTCGTCTTTGACGACTTGAGCTTCAACAATCTGACCGACCAAAACGCCTTTGACAAATCGATGGAGCGTCTCCACGCCTTCGACTTCAGCCGTAGCCAGCGTCAGGCGAGAAGCAACCGTATTGATATCCAGACCTGAAAGGTCAACGTAGTCCGAAATCCAGTCTAATGAAATGAACATGGCGGAGGGGGGAAGGATTAAAAATGGTAATAAGTGTATTGAAAGGCGGTTAGGCGAGCCGGGGTGCGTAAGCCCCCGGAAAAACCGCGCAGCGGTTCTATTATTACGCATTCACCGCAAGGCGAACTAACTGTATGGCAACTAACCGCCGCTTTTAAATTTATATTATTATAAACGCTTTTTAGAAAACGTCAAGGAAGACATATTATACCCCTCTTTTCTCGGGTGCGCTCAAAATTGGGGGGCGCCAGAAAGAAATGGTTGAGCCCGGCTCGCGGCAGTCCCTGCCGCCCAAATACCCTTTGTCCCGTCGATAAACTGCGACGAAACCGAAGACGCTTCTGGATCGCGGACGTAAGTCCGCAAAAGGAAAATTCGCTTTGGCGGGCGACACGCCCGCGAACCGGGCTGAACAGAGTTTTTCTTTTACACCGCAAGTAGCCCGAGGACGGGCTACATCCAGAGGAGATTTTCGCCTTCGTCAATTTGGCATGCACACTACGCGGCGATTTCTGTTTGCGGCAGAGACTGCCGCGAGCCGGCTGGTCGCAGCAGGCTTCCACGTTCCAGCAACTTTCATCGCTCCCTTCAGAGATGCGCTACCTCAACTCGACAATCTTACCTATTTTCGCAACCCAAGATTGAGCGCACCCGTTAAGCTCGCTTCTCAGCGTTTTGTTCGCCGTTACGTTCGCTTCGCTCACACCCATGGGTTAACACCCGTGGCTCGCCTAAATTTTTCTTTTCATTACCGCCTTCCATTAATCGATGGCAAGCAGTCGTTTTCCCGGGAACTAACGTTCCCGGCTCGCCGATCAACCAACCAATTGTAACCCCAACGCCCAATTTTTGAAAAAATTCCTCCCCCCCTATTGACGAAAAACGGAACCGTGGTACATTTACTCTCGTTGATTGTTGAACGCGATTTCGACAACAGCCGTACTGGG
>JAZUMX010000047.1:0-3478 GCA_045603865.1 Thermoguttaceae bacterium | reverse complement strand
ACCAGCTGTAATTGTTCAAAAATGTTGGATTGTCAGGCTCCAGTTCAAGACACTTTTCGAAAACTTCAACGGCTTTATCAAACTTTTTGAGAGCGATATACGCCGAAGGCAAACCTGCCCGAGCGTAAATGCTATTCTCATCCTGTTTGAGAATGGCTTCAGAAATCTTCAGTATCAAATCCGCGTCTTTCATCTCATAAGCAATGTCGCGCGCCAAAACAAGCGTTCTGACGTCTGCCTGTTTATCTTCCAGGAGTTTATCAATCGCTTTTCGAGCGTCGACAAAATTTGCCTTGTCTTTGTAGCATAAAATCCACGTCTTCATCATTTGCAGGAAAGACGAGTCGTCTTCAAAAAACAACGCCAGATTGATTTCCTGAAGAGCGTCATCGTACTTTTTGTCTTCCATCATCAATTTGGCTCTTAAAACGCGCATCTCAATATTATCCGGCTCTTTATTGAGAATTTTCATAGAAATATCCAGCATTTGCCGTTTATCTTCCATTTTAACAGCGCAATAGAACATGGTCTTGAGGATATCAACATTATCCGCAGCCGCCTTGGGAAGTTTATTAAGCCATTCCAGCGCCTTTTCCGGCTGATCCTGTTTCCGATAATAATCAGAGAGAATGATCATATAAATCGGATCGATTTCTTCTTCCTCTCCATCTTCTTCTTTCCCAGTCATCGGAAGAATCAGCTTGGCGGCTTCTTCCAGTTTGCCGTTGCGCGCCAGCGCTAAAATATACCCTCGTTTAACGGGTTGAGACTCAGAATCCTTTTCATACGCCTTGGTCATCAACTCCAAACGCTTCTCCTGATCGACGGTTAATAAAGCCGCTTCAATATAGAAAAGCTGAGCCATACGGACGTTGTTTTCCGAGTTGAGTTTTTTCGCCGTCTTGACAGCTTTGGCAACGTCTTTATTGTCCTGACCGGAATACGCCAGCAGCGTCGCCTTGACGTACCAGTAAACGTCCGCGCCGTCAAACTCCTTTTCGTTTTCTTTCGGATCGAAAGTTTCTTTCACCTGCTGTAAATCCATCAAACCGATTTGGGCAATGATGGAAACTTCTTTTTCAGATTCAGCGCGGCCGTCTCGCAGAATTTCCGCCGTTACAGCAGCTCGCTGTAAAAGCGTCAGACGCATCAAGCCCCGCGCCATTTTTTCTTCTTCCGCAGACAACCCTTTATCAAGCGCCTTTTGGGACAGTTCCAGAATGCGCTCAATATCTTTGAGCGTTGTCGCCGACAGTTTCAAAGCCATCGCCTCGTCCAGATAATCAGTTCCGGTCTTTTCCACTTCGGTTTCCGGCTCGTTCAATTCCGCCATCATTTTATCCAGCGAGAATTCTTCCTCGGACGCTGGCGAATTGGAATCGTCAGCCTGAACGTCTTGAGCAAAACACGCGCCCGCTCCCAAAACAGCGGCGACAACAACAAATAATAAGGTATTTCTCATGGTGTATGTTTGTAATGAGCTTCTAGCTTGGTGATTTTAGCTTCAGGCTTTAATTATTAACGCCGAGAACTACAAATGCACAAGCTAACAGCTAGTAGCTAATAGCTAGCGGCTAAAAACTATTTCTCAAAAGTGATTTCCCCAATATCATACATGTCTTTGCCGTCTTCCTTGAGCGGGAAGGTAAGCGACAGACGTTTCTGATTGGGACGTCCAAAGTTGGTATAGACGTCAGCCTGAACCGTTACAGCTCCCAGCAGTTCAACTGCGTGAGAGGCGTAATAGTGCGCTTTGATCTTGTACTTTCCTTTCAGAGCGTTGTGAATCATATATTCTTCCGGACCGTACCCTCCGGTAAAGTCCCGGCTGATCATTCCGCCTGCAGCAGAAAGTCGATGTCCATAGAACACCGTTTCACCCGACGGCTCCGTAACATGAAGGTCAATATCGGTATTGTCGGCAGACCAGGTCATGACAATTCTAACGTCAACGTCTACCGGACGAATAAACTCTTTATCGAGAGGAATATCCGTAACGCCCGCCTTCTTTGCGGCTTCGAGCATAGCGTTGGATTCTTCCAGAGCGAACAGTTCGACGTCGCCGAATCGTCCGTCCCAGTTTTCGTAATCTCGACCCCAAATGAGCGTCTGATACAGTTCCAAAGCGCGGCTATAGTCGTCTTTGGCGGTATCAGCGCTGACTTCCGCGCGGCGCGTCAGGGCAATTGCCAAATCGCGATACGACTGCGGCTCTTCCGGACGCAATTTCAAAACGACTTCAAAAACCGGAACGGATTCTGCCGGATTATCGTATTGCAGCAGACGATACCCCAGAACGCGCAAGACTTGCGGAGCTTCCAAATCCATTTCCGCCAAATTGGACAGAACGCGAGTCGCCTTGACCAGGTCGCCCTTCACTTTGAAGAACTCGGCGCATTCCAGATAGAACGACGGAGAGCGGTCGTACTCGCCCCGTTTCGCCAAATAGACGCCATACGGGTCTTCCGACGCCTCCATTTCCTTCAAATACGGAGAATCCGGCTGCCACTGTTTGATTGTCATGGTAGCGGAATTGCCATTTTCCTCTGTCTGTTTGTCGGCAGGCATAGGGTCGCCGCCATATGCGACAATGCCGTTATCAGCTTCTTCGACGGCTTCATCAGCATCTTCCGCAACCTCGGCTTCTTCGACAATCGCGCCGTCTTCGTCAGGAGCCATCGCAGGCGCAGGCGCCGCGTTCATCTGTGGAACTGCTCGCTCTTCCAAAACCTCTGGAACAGCGTCTATATCTCGAGCGCTTTCTAACTGGTTTGCGTTACCGCTAAAAGATCGCTGAGCCAGCTTTTTGAGCTTCGACCAGGCAGACGGTTCGAATTTCTTGTTGTACCATTCCGTCCGATCTTTCCAGATTCTGCTTAAATACGCCTGTCGTTCTTCTTTTTTCTCTTTGAGAGACTTATCTTTCTGCTGTTGTTGATACTGAATTTCCGCCAAATACGCATCACGAATCTCCGGCTGGGATTTGGGCGGTTCGATGCCGTGTTCAAGATACTGTTCCAGAGATTCCAGAACGATCAGCGACGTCTCGGACGTTGTCAAGCCAAACGTCTTGCCCAGTTCCTCGATTGCCGTCTGATTCTCCTTGGGAGAAAGCTCCAGCTCCGCCAAGAGCGTTTGAGCGTACATCGTTCGGAGCGTTTCCCCTTTAACGGTTTTATCGTCAACTTTGATTTCAAAGCGAAGATCGGTTGACTTCAATTCGACAACGGCGGACGCCTTATCGGTTCGACCGCAAATAAACTGAACCGCAGGAGCGTTTTTAGCCAGCTGAGTTGGATACGCCTGAGCGTCACACGCCTCAACCTGAACTGTCGAATCCGCCTGAGTCAGCGCCAAATCATACGCCTTGACTGCGTTATCAGTCGAGAGTTTTTCCAGATTGAAATACTTTCCGCCGTTAGCGGCTGTAATTCGTTTGAGATACGTCGCGTCTATTGATATTCCCGAAGAGAACGCA
>JAZUMX010000046.1:0-1714 GCA_045603865.1 Thermoguttaceae bacterium | reverse complement strand
CCTTTATTGGTGCTTTGCCAGCAGTGTGTGCCGCCGCAGTTGCGGCAAACTTTTAGCTCGCGCAGTGCTTTGACTAGCAGGCTGATATTGGCGTCGTCGTTTATCGGGTCAGAATTCAATTGGAACGTTTCTCGAACCCAGTCCGTCTGTTTCGTCAGTCGTTCGATTGCTTGCTTGCCTTCCTTTGTCAGACTCAGCATTGCAAGGAAGTCGAACAGATTTATTTCCCGTGACATCTCTGAACTCCTTTGAAAGATTGAAGGAAAAATCGCCTCTGTCGGCGATTTTTCCTTCCTCTACCGCTGAACTCTGCGCGGGCGACATAGGAAAGCCAGCGGGCGGCGCGGATGTTCCGCACCTGTCACGCATGAGCCACGCGATTAAGCCGCGCTTACGTGATTTGACCCGCTTAACCCAGCCTCTGTCGGCCAGATATGTGAAGGCTTCCCTAAAGGTCGTCTCCGGTAGACCCGTCAGCGTGTACAGCTGTTTGGTCGACATCGCCGTAACTTCTGGTCGCCGCTGTTCGTTCCAACACCACAGCATAGTGTAGTACAGGATTCTACTTGACGTCGAATAGTTTTCACGAGTCGACACTAAACTGAATTCTCTAAACAGGTCGATTAATGTCATTCGCGCCGCCTATCTGCCTTCGTCTATCCAAGTGACGCTGTTGTCGCTGGTGCGGAAGGTCTTATCGCCGACAGTGATTGAGCCGGCCTTATCGGACAAGATTGACGCGTCATCAAGCCCGCCTACCGTTACGCCGCTTTCGGATCCGATATTCTCAAGCCCGGTTATATCGCCGTCCTTGATGTTGATTCGATAGCCGTCGTCGTCGCCGCCCACTGCAAGCTCGGTTTCGCCTACGTTCAAGCCGTCAGCGGTAGACGTGACTTCGACAGCCTCGGCGGTGTTGACGGTCTTATCGTCAAGCTGTACTTCGCCTTCGACAGCCCAAGCATACCATTCAGTTATCGGCGCGTCGATAGACGGCTGGTTAGCGTACTTTTTCGTCCGTCTGCTTGCGCGGTTGCGCGCCTCGTAAGCCGTGGCAAGTTGAATGCTGTCGAGGTGGTCAGCGGGTTGCCGTTTTTTCGGCATAGTTGCCGCTACAATTTCGTCGAGGTAGCTTTGCGGCATGAAGTAGTCTGCCGTCGTGAGTCTCATTAGACGACGCTCCACTTCGCCGAAAAGTGAGTAACTGTTGCGTCGTATTTGCGGAAGATGTCGACCATATCTTCAATCGGCGCGTTCCTGTCGTCGGTTTCGAGATAGACGCGAACTTTGCCGCCGAATTTGTCGTTGACGTGGTTGTAGGTCGTTTCGTCGTAAACGTTAATCATACGATTTGCCACGCCACCAAGTTTGCCATTCACGCGGGCATATTGTTTGAACGAGTGCAGGTCTTTAACCAGTTCGTCCAGTTCGGATTCGGGCAGTTCCCTGTCAAGGTTTGCCACTACGGTGTAAGCCTTTGTCATAAACAGTACAGTCCTTTCAGAAAATAAATTTGACAGCCGAAACGGCGCGTTGGTCGGAGAATTGAATGGTACCGTCGTCGCCCAACTTCGTGCCGCTTGCTATGACGTTGCCGAACTTGACGCCCGTATCGACTTTGATATTGCCGTCGGCGTCAATCCTTACGGTGTATTCGGGCAAGGTGTAGCCGTCGAAATACCAGCCGTCGTCGTCGAAGGTCAGAAGCGCCTCG
>JAZUMX010000045.1:0-2369 GCA_045603865.1 Thermoguttaceae bacterium | reverse complement strand
TACTACTCCCTACTCCCTACTCCCTACTCCCAACTGTCTCTCGCCCCCCGGAAGCATTGAAATATTTAATATTCCCGTTCGGTAATATCCTCTTGACAAATTCAAGATTCTTGTTAAAATATTACCGTTCGGGAATTTTTGTTTATGAGAATAGTCCCTGATATTGTTCATTCAGCCATGACGAAAAAAGCGTTGCTTACTGTAGAGGAAATCGGTCAGCTGGTTTGCCAGACTCGAAAAGAGCAGGGCGTAACCCAGCGGGAACTGGCGATGTTGTCGCAGACCGGAACGCGGTTTATCAGCGATCTGGAAAACGGCAAGGCAACCTGCCAGATCGGAAAACTGTTGGCTGTCGTTCAGGCGTTAGGCATGGACGTTCATATTTACAGCCCATGGGAGCGAGGTGAATGATGGAAACGTTGAACGTCTATTTGAACGGAATTCCAGCAGGGGTTCTTGCCCAAGCCGATTCGGGACTGACTTTTTCCTATTTGCCGGAATACTTGCGAACCCGGGACGCTAGAGCGCTGTCAAACGTCTTTCCGTTGTCAAACGCCGTTTATTCCGGTTCAAAAACAGAGGCGTTTTTCTCAAACCTCCTGCCGGACGAACGCATTCGTCAGACGTTGGCTCAGATTTTGAAACTCTCTCCGGAGAATACGTTCGGATTGCTTCGCGAGTTGGGCGAAGACTGCGCCGGAGCGATTGCTCTTTATCGACCCGGTCGAGATTTGGAAACCCGATCCAAACCGGAATATCTGCCGTTGACAGAAAAACAGACCAGCCGAATTTTGCGGCGTTTGGACGTCCAGCCGCTCAACGTGAGTGAGGAGGATACAGATTTTCGTCTTTCCGGCGCCGGGGCGCAAAACAAACTTATTGCTTGCGTTTTTGACGGTTGCGTTTCCCTCCCGCTGCACGGGACGCCGTCGACGCATATTATTAAACCTGGAATTCCAGCGTATCCCTACAGCGTTTTTAACGAATTTTTCTGTATGAAACTGGCAAAGAAATGCGGCTTGCCGGCGGCAGAGTGCGAAATTCTTCGCTTTGATTCCGTTCCGTATTATGTAACAACCCGGTACGACCGAGAGAATCGTGACGGGGTTTGGACGAGAATTCATCAAGAGGATTTTTGTCAGGCGATAGGAACCGCGCCGGAAAAGAAATACGAAAACGAGGGTGGTCCCGGTCTGGTGGAATGCGCCAACAAGATTCTCGAAATGCGTCTTCGTTCGTCGGATTTTATTGCGTTTGTTCGTTTGGCTGTATTCAATTTTATAATTGGAAATGGCGACGCTCACGCTAAAAACTATTCGATTTTGTATCGAGACGACGGGGCGCAGCTGGCGCCAGCGTACGATTTGATTTCGACAGCCGTTTATCCGTCGCTGTCTAAAAAAATGGCGATGAAAATTGGCGAGGATTATTCCTTTGCCAGAATTACTCGCGGAAAGTTTACCCGGTTTGGAGAGCGACTGGGAAAAGGACGTCAGGAGCTTGTTTTGAATTGTCTGGACGAGGCGCTTGATACCGTTGAACCGTGCGCTCAACAGCTGGCAGAAGAACTCAATCAGACGGAACCGTCGCCAATCTATCAGGCGATTTTGGACGGCATCCGCCGTCGAACGAACAAGTTGCGTCGTTGATTTGAGATAAGTGGACGGACGGTAAAATCACTCCGATTTGCCGTCTGTTTTCCCGTTCGCGTTTCTCGCATTTCGCGCCATTGTTCCAGAAAATCGGCGCGGAAGACGTTGAGCTTTTCGATAAACGGCGTGTCTTTCAAGCTGGTTTCCGGCTGCTTTTTTGTCGCTGGGCGGTGTGCTGGTTTCTTTCCCGCGCCTTTTCCAACCGATTTGGCAGGAATGGTTTTGACAAGCGGGACGAGGTCTTCGGTATTCTGTTTGAATTGTCGAAGCAACGGTTCCGATTCCGGTACGACAGGCTGAAGAAGCTGTCGGTTGAGGTTAGCCGTATGCTGTTTGAGCCGTTCGTTTATCACGTTCGATAAGCCCTGACAGGCGTTGACGTATAAATAGTCGTACGCCGCCACCTCGCAGCGAAGCCGACATTCATTATAGAAATCAGGATTGATAATCGAAACTTTATCTTTCGTAAACGGAATGACGAGACTTGCAGAGTCTGTACTGCGCGTCATGCGGGTCATGTCCAGAAGGAAATCGTTGTCGTCCGGCTCCTGTTCTTCTAAATCGTCTTCTTCTAAATCGCCGTTGTCTTCTGCCGCGGCGTTGTTATTGCCCGGCTGCTGTTTGATTTCCAGTTTTTGGAGAATGTCGTCTGCCATCGCGCCAACGTCAGGGTTAGCGTCGTCATGGTTTGCTGCGTCATTGATTTCTTCTATGCCG
>JAZUMX010000044.1:0-11417 GCA_045603865.1 Thermoguttaceae bacterium | reverse complement strand
GCGAGTAGTTGGACGCGCAGAATTCAATAAATCCATTTTCGTGAGAAATGGTCTTATTGGCTGCCGCCTGAGCGCCCGTATTCGGGTCGTTGATTCGTCCTTGAGACGCGGCAACGTTGGTTGTTACTTCCAGATTATTGACAAACTGCTGATAATATTCTCCAGACGAAGCAATCGGAACGCCGATTTTGGAGATGTCGGTCGTCATGGCGTCAAACGAAACGAAGACGTACGTCAGCGGATCGTTTACCGTCGCAGCGTATTCCATGTAATAGCCAACGCGGTCAAACAGAACGCCCTGATTCTGCAGCGTTGCCAGATTGTTGACGATGTCGTAATTGACGCCGTTGTCATGCCAGTTTGTTCCCATTTGAGTTGTCAGACGCGCGCCCTGAACCATCGTGTAATCAGAACCGTTTGTAACGTTCGCCATGCCGGGAGCGATTGCCGGAGACGCCATAACGTACAGCGTGCGGTTGGCATACTGAGACGCATTGGAAACGCCGACTCCCCGCTCGCCGTCAAAAGTATAGTCAGGCTCGCCGCTGGTATTGGGATTGGTTCCGATGCCAATATCAATCGTACGGTTGTTGCTGGCTGTCGCATGACCGTTCCAGGCGTTAAGAGCTATAACGGTTTGCTTATCGCCATAGTTGTGAATCTGGAACGATGCGTAGTCGCCGCCAGAGGCAACTTCGTCTCCGAAGTCGTATTTATTGCCGTCTGCGCCAGGAATGTTCTTGGCGTTGCCTTTATTATAGTTTTTGTTCCAAAATTCGATGTTGCCCGACAGCCCCGTTCCGTTGACAACGCCATTTACGTTAGACGAAACCGTTAAATTATTGACCGTCGTCTGGAAAACCGAGCCGTCAAACGGCAACCCCAGTTTCGCAGGGTTATTTGTAACAGAATCGTACGACGCGTAAGCGTAATCAACCGAACCGTCCTCTTTTTCCAGCGTCATGTAATACGCAACTCGACCAATCGGCATGCCCTTAAAACTGTCCGGAAGATTGCTGGCGTTGTTGACCGTATAAGTATTGGCGCTGTACGTCCCATTAAGCGGGCATTCCAGCTTGTAAACCAGGCTCATATTAGAAACTTCAGACTGAACAGGCTGGAAATGGGTCTCGTCCATGTCAAACAAAACCGGCTTGGCAAACGTGTAAATATTGGCAATCGCGTAACCTTGTTTGGCGTTGTTGTTCGTCCAGTCCGGATCTCCGGAGGGGTTTTTACCAATGCCGAATTGTTTGCCGCCATTAAAATGGTTCAAAGAGAAAATCGGCTGCTCGGTATCGAGAGAATGGACTTGCATAGAGCCGTGTCCGTAACCAGTACCGCCTCCCGAGTCGTTGATGTCGTAGGAATTGGCGTCGCCTTGAGAAATGACGTTGCTCTTTGCTTTATTATAGTTGGACGCCCAGAATTCCAGATAACCGTTATTGTATGAAATCGTTTTATTGGCGGCGACCTGTTGTCCCGTGCCGGGGTCGGTAATCAAACCGTCAGACGCGGTTACGTTGGTTGTAACATTCAAATTTTTAACAACCTTCTGATAGAATTCGCCGGACGGATTGGTTGGAACGCCGATTTTGGAGATGTCGGCTGTCATTGTATCGAAGGAAACGAAGACGTATTTCAAATCGTCGTTGGCGTTTTGAGCGTATTCCATATAATAGCCGACGCGGTCAAACGGACCTAACGTCTTTTGCAGTTCTGCAACGTTGTTGACAATATCGTAATTGACGCCGCCGTTTTCTTTAGACCAACCCGTATTCATTTGGGATGTTAATCGCGCGCCCTGAACGATAGTATATTGGGAAGCGTCTGGAACGTTGGACATGCCAGGCGCAATCGCAACTTCCGCCATGACGTAAAGCGAACGGTTTTGATACTGGGACGCGTTGGACGTGGTTATATCGTCTCCGTTGAATGTGTAATCTGGAGAACCGTTGCCAGCATTATTTCCAATTCCCATGTCAATCGACTTGTTTCCAGACGCCTGACCGTTCCACTTGTTCAACGCCATGACCGTTTGACCGGCGCCGTAGTTGTGAATCTGGAAGCTGCCGTATGTGCCGCTGCTATCGCGTTCATCGCCGAAATCAAAGCCAGAATTATCGTTGGCGCTGCTGGCGCCTGGAATGTTATTCGCGTTGTTTTGCTTATAGTTCGTATTCCAAATTTCGACGTTGCCTGTTGAGATTCCGGTTCCGTTGACGACGCCTTCAACGTTGGATTGAACTGTCATATTGTTAACCGTAGTTTGATGATACCAGCTTGAACCGCTAAACGGCAAACCGATCTGGTTGACGTCGTTGGTAATTGGATCGAATCCGGTATAGGCGTAATCGACGGTTCCATCAGACTTTTCCATGACCATGTAATATCCAACCCGGGTCAACGGCATGCCCGTATAACTTGCCGCGTTATTGACTACATAATTGCTGGCAGAATACTGTTCCTGCAGAGGGCAATCCAGCTTGTAAACCAGCTGCATGTTGGAAACTTCGCCCGAGATGGCAGAATAGTCGGTTGAACTCATCTGCGAGAAAACCGGTTTGGCAAAAACGTCCAGTTGTTTGGTTTCGTACGAAGCGGTGGTGTACTTATGAGTCCAGTCCATGCCTGTACTTGTATCAGGGTTGTTGCCAATGCCGAGGCAAGCTTCCAGCCCATTGTTCCAACGGTTAAAAGCAAAAACTGTCCTGCGGTTTTGATAATCGTGAACCTGCATAGACCCGTAGTTGTTGTCATAGTTGCAGGTGTCGCCAAAGTCAAAGTTTCTGTTGCCGTTGGCTCCGCTGGCGTTGGGAATGCTCTTCGCATTGCCAGTTCCATAATTCCACGGCCAAAATTCGATATTGCCCTGTGTAACAGTCGTTCCCGTTGTTGTCAATGACGGAGACTTCGCTTCGTAATACAGGTTTTGAACGTATCGCTGAGACACCACTCCAGACGTAAACGTCGGGACGCCATATTGGGACAGTTCGTTGGTATACGCGCTAAAAGACGCATAGCAGAAATTGTTTTCGCCCAAATTGAGCCGGTATGCGACAGATTCAATCGGACCCAGATTCAAATTGGAATTGTCAAGCGTATACGGCGCGCCAAGCCTGAAATTAGGCTGATCCGGAATTGACAGCGAATAGATGTGAGTATACCCCATCGCCTCAATTTCCGCATCGGTTTTCAACGTCTGAGCGGAAACGCCGCCAATCAAACAAAACGTCAACGCAACAGCGCTTAAAACTACGGAATTAATACGCATTTTCATTTTACTTTTTTAAATATGTTCAGATTACTTCTCAAGAAATAACTATGTATGCAAATATACCTAATACTTTATTATAACATAGATTTTAAAATTTTTAAGCGCTTTTAAAGAATTTTTTAATTAACAAATAAAACTGACATTTTAGAGCGAGATGTGAAGTGCAATAGCTTGGCGTCGATTTTAAAAGAATGAAATTGAGAAGTACGTTTAAAGTAATTCGTGCCAACAACCTTGGAACAATAATTCTTTATTATTATCGATTATTGTTCAAAACGTTATTGGCACGAAAAAACTATTATCGTCGTTCTCGTCGGAGTTGGTTATGAAAGCGACGGCAAGCCGTCGCACTCCATGTTACTTTCTCTTTCGCCAGTACAGCAGTCCGGCAACGCCAAGAACCAACAGCGCCCAGGTCGACGGTTCCGGAACGCCGGAGCCGGGTTCCGGTCCAGGTCCAGGAGCGTAAAGACCGATCAGGTACAGACCGTCGGTTCCGCCAATCAGATCAAACAAGCCTTGGTAATTCCCAAGCTTCGGGATATCGCTGTCAAAGTCCTCGTCGGAAACCAGCTTGTATTCAGATCCTTCCGCCGCCCAAAGTTTAGCGTCGGCATCGCTTACAAAGAACAGCTTGATAATCGAGTTCTCATCGATCACAAACGCGCCGTCGTTGATAGAAAGCGTGTCGTATTGCAGATTGTTCTCGTCATACGGGCTGAACTCGAACAAGCCGGTCGCGCCAGCGTCAATTTTGACGTTGCCGTAGACAGTCAGGTCGCCGACGGAGTTGCCAGGCGAAAGAGTTGCGCCAGATTTAACTTCCAAGTCGCCGTTGTACTGTCCCTTGAAGTCCAGTTCGCCAGCTTCTACCGCGAATTTCTCCGGAGCAAACTGTCCGTCGGTTGACAAAATCTTGAGCTTACCAGCTCCCGTCTTGATAGCGTTTGAGCCGGTAACGGTAACATCGTCTGTGAACGTCAGCTGTTTGGTTTTGTTAGCGGCAACGTTATATTCCAATGTCGCGTTGTCAGCAATTTCAATCGAGCTGTTTGCCTTGACAGCGTCGCCAGTCAGAGTGAGCGTTCCAGCTTCAACGGTCGTCTTGCCAGTATACGTGTTGTTACCGGAAAGCGTCAGAGTACCGCTGCCGGTCTTTTCCACTTCCCCTTCGCCGGAAACGACGCCAGCGAGCGTCAGATTGCGGTTTTCAGCAACTTCGAATGAACCGTTGGCGTTCATTTCAACTCCGCCGTTATAGGTTACCGCGTTCTGTTCGCCTTCAGTAAACTTGACGCCCTTCTTATCCGTTCCGTCAATCGTCCACTTATCAGTAGAAATATCTTCCGGCGAATTCGCGCGATAATAGTAATCCGTCGGCGTTGGCGGCTCAGGTCCATTCATTTTCATCAGAACCAGATTATTTCCAGCCGTTGTCAGATACCAGTTATCCGTCGTTTCCGAATTGACAAATAGCTGAATATTGTCCAAATCAGCCGTCAAAGCAGACGCGTTGATCAAAGAGTATCCGCTTTCAGTTGCGTTGGTCCACCACGCGTTTTCGTCTTCGTTATTAAACGTGAGGTTAATTATACCAGAGGTCAGCGTGGCAGCGCCTGTTGACAGGTTATCGAAATTGTAATCTACAGAAGCGCTGTTGAAATCGAAGTTGACCGTACCGTCGGTTACGGCAAAGTCTCCAATGACAATTCTCGCTGTCGAACTGGTTTCGCCAATCGTCAGCGTACCGCCGTTGAGCGTTACAGCAGACGTAATATAATTGGACCCGTCAACAAAGGTTGCGCCAGCGGCAATGTTGACGTTTGAAACCAGAGTTGCAGCGCTTGTCAAAAGGAGTGTACCTTCGTTAATGTTCGCATCGCCGTTAGAGGTTCCTGTAGCAGTAACTTTCAGCGTGCCTGCGCCGATCTTGGTAAAGCCCGCGCTTCCAGCTGTTTCTTCAGTGGATTTGTTGATGCCGGCTTCAACGGTCAGAACGCCGTCCTGAACGTCAAAGGTAACATTGGAATTGCTGCGAATGCAGAGTCTGGATTTAATTACCGAGTCCCCTGTTGAAGTAATTGTTGCCGTTCTGTTTCTAAAGTCCATACCAGAACCGGAGTCAGAATAACCATATTCCTTTTCGATAACGCCGTTTTCCAGCGTTAAGTTTTTAATATGAGTATAATTGCTGGGAATGAACGTACCGCGAATAATAATGTCATTAGGAGCGCCTGTATCATACCCAAGTTGGTTAGACTGCTGGAATTCCAGCGTTGCGCCGGATTCAATAACAATTTTACCTGTGCCGTAAGTACTGGCGCCAGCATTAGCTGCATTAGAAATAACCTTTCCTTCTGAAATCGTTAATCCGCCAGCATACGTGCTGCGAGCCGTAAAGAACAGAGTTCCTTCGCCCTTTTTAACGATTGGGCAATTGACGCCTTGAGATTCATAGTTGATAATAGCGGCAGTAATATTGAGCTGAGAGTTGGCGTCGGTAACAATCTCGAACGTGTCGCCATCTCCGCTATTGCGAAGTCGAATGCCGGCTGAAACCGTTGAAATAGTCGGATTCTCTGCAGTTGCTCCTTCAAGAGCGTGCGAATAGAAATTGGAATTTGTATGGCAGATGTCGTACGTTCCGCCGCCGGACGCTTTCGCCGTACCGCCATAGAAATGGAAGTTCGTATACTTGAGCGTTTCGTTTCCAGCTGAGGTGTCAATCGTACCGTAAATATTCATAACGGTATTAGACGAACCGTATCCGAGCGAATCGTGCGTCGCGCAGTCCAAAGTCGCGCCCTCGAAAATGGTAACAGTACCGTTGAATCGTTTGCTGTTGGAACCAAAGCCAGTGGTAATCTTCAGCGTTCCTTCTCGAATTTCAATGTCGTGATTAATCCAGTGGTCGGTTGAAAGAGTTCCAGCTCCAGTCTTAACCGTCTTGGACGCTTCCGCAGCATTGTTGACGTCATATCCAATAGTCATTGTTTCCCCAGCAGCAGGAGCGAATTCAATGATGGCGTTGTTCGTCAGAGTTCCAGTTCCAATCGTACCAGCGCCGGTCAGTCTGAGCGTACCAGCGTTAATCGTTGTCGCGCCGGAATAGTCGTTAGCTCCAGAAAGCGTCAGGGTTTCGTTTCCGGTTTTAACCAACGAGCCTTCGCCGGAAATGACGCCGGAGAATTCAGACGCTGCGGTATTGTTAAGCATCAGCGCAGAACCGCCGTTGTCAATTGTTCCTGTTCCCGACAGATTATTGAGCGACTGATCCGCGCTCATGGTAATCGCCGCGTTGTTTTCAACGGAAGCGGAATTGGAAATCGCGTTTTGCGCCGTCAGAGCCAGCGTTCCCGCTGAAACCTTTGTTGCGCCGGTAAATCCGTCGTTGGTTGAATTGAGAGTTAACACTCCCTCGCCGGTTTTATCTACGGCGGCAGAGCCGGAAATCTTGCCGGAAAGCGTCAGATTCCTTCCGTCGCCAATCTCAACCGAACCGTCTGCATCCATTTGGACGTTGCCGATATACTCTGCCGTTTGGCTTAAGCCGCTGATGAACTTAACGCCCAGCTTGGGATTGTGATCAATCATCCAAATCGGTTCTGCCAGGTCTGCCGACTGGTTGGCAAACCAGTATTCTGAAACCGGAGCCGGACCGCCCGCCTTGACCAAAAACAGCTCGTTATCAACAACCCTTAAGCCCCATGACGTTGACTCCTCAGAGTCAACGTAGACTTTAACATTGCTTGTATCCAACGACATAGAATCCGCTGTAACAAGCAAATACCCATTGTCTGTCACGTTATTATACCACGCCGCTTCGCCATCGTTAAAGACGAGATTAACAATACCGGAATTAAACGCAGCAGTTCCAGCTTGCAGCCAGTCCATGTCGTCTTGAGAGGTTGCGCCGTCTACATACCGATTTAAATCGAAGGATATCTGACCGCCGTTATTGAGCGCGAAATTCCCAACGGTAATCCATGCCGCTTCCGGCGTTTCGCCGATTATAAACGATCCGCCGTTAACAATAATGTTGGAATCGATACTGTTTACGCCATCCTGAAAAACCCCGCCGGACGTAACTGTTACCAACGGAGAAGCCAGGGAACCGTACGCCCCCACAACCAGAGTTCCTTCTGATACGGTTGTATTGCCGGTATATTGAACATTGCTTGCCAATTTCAGCGTTCCCGTTCCGGTCTTCGTCAAAGAACCGCTGCCGGTAATATCGCCGTCGAAGGTAGTATCTGAGGTATTGTTAACCGTCAGGTCAAATCCGCCATTTTCAATAGCGCCGTAACCGGAGACATTGTTCAGCGTCTGATTGGCTCCCATATTAATATTGCCGTTAAGCGAGACCGCAGAGGAGTTGGCAATTGCGTCTTGAGCGGTCAACTGAAGAACGCCGCCGGAAACGGTCGTCGTTCCGCTATAAGCGTGTTTGCCGTTAAGAACCAACGTTCCACTGCCGGATTTGACAAAGGAGCCGTCTCCGCTGATATTAACGTCGTCGCTGTAATTCAGCGTCTTTGATTGACTATTAATGTTATAATCCAGAACGCCTTCGCTTTCGATCGTTACAGGTCCATAGGCTGCCGTCGCGTCGTCATTAAACTGAAGCGTTCCCTGTTTAATGAGAGTGTTTCCCGTAAACGAGTTGGCGGTTGAAAGAACGGTCGTTCCTTCGCCTGATTTGACCAGAGAGCCCGTCCCGTTAATCTGATTATCAAAAGCATGGTAATCGGCGTAGGCAAATTCCAGCGTTCCATTTGTCATGGTTACGTTTCCATTTCCAAGCGTTGCCGTATCAGACAATTTAACAATGCTGGAATCAATAATCGTACCGCCGTTATAATACGCCGGTTTTAATAAATTGAGCGTTCCTCCGCCTTTGACGGTCAATTTGGTTCCGGAATTAAAGGATTCAATTGACGCTCTTTGGGTAAAGACCGCGTCAGTGCGAATGCCGATTGTCGCGTCGTTGGTAAGCGTGATCGGAGCGCTGCTGTCGGAACTTTGCAGGAATCGCAGCGCGCCGGAACCGTCTCCAGAACCTTCGATTTCCAGTTTGCCCAGTTCGCGAATAGCGGCATAAGAAGCGTTGGAGTAACTTGAATTCATTAACAGCTGACCCGTTCCGGTAATTCTGACGTTTCCGGAAGCGGAGTTGTCTGAACCGTACAAGCCGTTGGTAATTTCAAGGATGCCGCCGGAAAGATTGAGCTGTGCGCTGTCTCCTGCGGCTTTGCGCCCCAATTTGAGGTTATTGAGTCGAACGTCGCCGCCGGAAATATTGACAATACCAGTTGAACCGCTGCCTGTTGCAACTGACACTGTATTAGACGCAACAAAGATGCCGCCGGAAATATTAAGCGTTCCCCTGGATCCTGCATTGGTTGCCAAATTAACAACGCCGCCGGTTGTAAAATAACCATTCGTCATGGTAAAAGAGCCAACAGCGTTATCGCCGTTAGACGCAATTTTTGTATCCTTATTATTGTTTACCTGCAATCTGCCGCCGTTCATTATCAATTCCGCATTAACGCCAGCTCCATCGCAGACAATCAAACCGCCGTTGGCGTCTCCGCATTGAACAATGCCATTATTAACAACGACCTTTGCAGTTAGCGTTGTAGAGTTGGCGTTGCCGATTGCCAGCCAGCGACCTGCCTTAACTGTCCCTCCGTTCACTTCCATATACGCCGGAGAAGCCGCCGTTCCATAAATTCTAAAGTTTTGATCGCTTGACGTCCCAAAAGAGCCTCTATTAACAATTAACTTTCCAGCCATTGTCATGGCTCCTGTTCCATAGGTGTTGTTTCCGCCGTTAACAACCAATAATTCTTCAGCATGAACGACTGCTTCGTTAGCAAATTTATTTGTTCCTCCAAGAGTCACCACTGTTCCGGCATAGTCATTAAACGTATTCGTTCCGCCGACAATGTAACCGACTCTGTTGGACGTTTCCCCTGCCCAGTTGGCGGCGTCGCTCAAGTTGCCAGTCTTCCCGGACGTCCAGGTTTTAACGCCTGTCGGAGCGGACCCGTTTTGAACTATCACCGCCTGGGTTCCTGACAAATCGACAACGCCTATAGTCCAACCGCTCGGAACGGACGTCAAAGCCTTTACCGCGTTAGCAGTTGCTTCATCTGCAAAACGACCGACCAGAATCTGATCGCCTGCGGAGTATGAATAGCCGTCTATCGTTTTGACGTTAATCGCGCCGCTTTGAGCGTTAAACGTTCCTGTCGAATTGATAAAGCTGTGCGTTGCAAGATTGACGGTCGCGCCGGCAAGCGTAGTCGTCCCTTCGTTGGAAAGCATGCCCAAATTGAGAGTTCCCCCGGTGAGATTGGCGTTCGATCCGGAATAAACAGTCATATAACCTGCGTTCATCACGCCGTTGGAAAGATTATAAGAGGAACCTGCCTGCCCCACAAGAAAATGAGCGATTGACGCGTTTCCGCCGGACTGGTTCATCGTAGCTGTTCCATATCTTGTTGCATTTTCCGCATCGCCAATCCAAAAATTATCGGCTGTAACAAGCAGTTTGCCGCCGGTCATATTTAATAGCGAACCGTTCGCATTAGAACACCAGGAAAAACCAGCGTTGCCAGCCAAAGCGGACACAGTCGCGTTATCCTCAATGCTTATGAGAGTTTTAACTGACATGGCAGTCCACCATTCTTTGAATGCTGTGTATTTACTGGAACCGGTAAAATACATTGAAACAACATAGTCGTTTCCACTTATTGGCTTAAGAGTATTGTTAGCATTATTAGTACCGACCCAATTATTGCCGGTAACGGCAACGGAAGCCGAATCCTCCAATCTCATGGTGAAAGCAGCATTTCCACTTGTGATGTTTCCAACCGGAACAAATGTACCGGTTAAGTTAGTTCGAGATTCTCCGGTAAAAGACAATGAAATGTTTTGACCGTTTGCTCCTGGCTTATAATCGCCAGAAACGGTAATTACGTCTCCGTTGATATACCCGGGATTGTCTGCTGTAACAGGCGCGCCGTTACTCCAGTTGGAATCCGTAAGCAAATCGGAAACTGTTGCATCGCCGGCAGTCCAAACCGTATCCGCCAAGACAGACGAATTCGCCCCCAGCAAAACAACGGCTAAAATCGTAAATAAATATCGAACGATCAATTGATTGAAGGAACTATATTTTTTCATCGTTTCACCTTTTTTACAATAAAGGGAGAGACTTTGATTTAAACCCTCGAATGGCAAAAAGAGCTTTTCACTATTCAAGAGCATAAGATTATACACTATATCATTTATATATTATAACTTCAATTTTCAAATAATTCAAGCATTTTGAAAAAATTTTTTAGAAAATCAGACATTTTTCTGAGGAAACAGGTTCTGAGGAAGGGGCGATATACCATCAATATTTTACAATAAATTCTGTAGAAATAGAATGATAGCTGAACGTATCAGTTTAAATGTTGCTTGATTATACTAAAATAAATTTTTTCCAATCATTTCCGAAAATGCCTCCATTTCGTATTGACAAAGAATTAGAATAGGTGTACAAATGATACTAAACTATATATGAAACTTATACAATCGGAAAGTTTCCATAACATTCTTGTTATCAACGTCATGGAGAAAAAGACATGAAAAAGTTTATTACAATTGCACTTGCGACAGCGTTATGCGCGATTCTATTCAGCGCAGCAATGGCTCAAACCCCACCGCGGGTAGTTCCGCCAGTCGATTCGGGAACTCCGCCGGTTCCGAAACGTCCAGTTCCTCCTGTACCTCCTCGGATGGACCCGCCGCCGCGTCCGGGATTCTGCTGTCCGGATTGCCATCGATTCCACAAACCCAACGCTCCGGGACAACACTGCCCTGACTGCTCAGGCTATCATCATGGACGCCATACACATCCGCACATAGACATGCCTCCGCGTCCAGGATTCTGCTGTCCGGATTGTCATCGATTCCACAGACACAATCAACCGGGACAACACTGCCCTGACTGCTCCGGCTATCATCATGGACAACCAACTCATCCGCGCGTAGACATGCCTCCGCGTCCGGGATTCTGTTGTCCGGATTGCCATCGATTCCACAGACCCAACGCGCCGGGACAGCACTGCCCTGACTGCTCAGGCTA
>JAZUMX010000043.1:0-3832 GCA_045603865.1 Thermoguttaceae bacterium | reverse complement strand
CTGTTCGACAACGCGCGGGTTCATGTTGGGACCGCGGGTAATTGTCGGACCGGCTCCAACGGCGACTTCGCCGCGGGCTTTCTTGTCGATTGTCGGGCAGTCGGTGGAAAACGTTACGTCAACGGCGATGCCGATGTCCGGATTGACGTCGTAGGCGCTGGACATGGCTCCGCGAAGTCCGACTTCTTCCTGAACGGTGGCAACGGAAAAGACGGCGCACTTGAGCTTTTTGGAGTTCGCGCGGCGAAGGGCTTCCATGACAACCCACGCTCCGGACTTGTCGTCCATGGCAGGCGCGGAAATGAAGTTGTTGCGAAGCATGCGGTGTCCCAGCTCGACAGTAATGGCGTCGCCGACGTTGACCAGAGCTTCCGCTTCTTCCTTGCTTTTCGCTCCGATATCGACCCAGAGATCGGTAATTTCCGGTACCTTCTTGCGATCGTCAGGGCTGAGCAGGTGAATCGGTTTGCGTCCGATTACGCCGTTGATGGGGCCGGATTTCGTCCAGACGAGAACTTTCTGTCCAACCAAAACGACCATATCCCAGCCGCCCAGCGGAATGACGTAAAGGAAACCTTCAGCGTCAATATACTGAACGGACAGACCGATCTGGTCGCAGTGCCCGGCAAGCATGACGCGAATGGGAGCGTCCGGGTTTTTGGCGGCGATGACGTTGCCGTGGTAGTCTGTCGTTACCGTGTCGGCAAACGTCTTGGCGTACTTGCGGATGACGTCTTGAATAGGCTGTTCGTATCCCGACGGACTGGGCGTGGAAAGCAGGTCTTCAAAGAATTTTAAAGGTTTTGGATCCATGGCTTAAAATGTGTGATGTTAAGATTCAGGATTATGAGCGCTTAAGGAAAATGATTTTTCGATTTACAGTTCAAGCGCTCTTTTATTACTTTCAATTATAGCTATTGTATTTTATTTGTAAAGGTAGCGGGACGAGATTTTGATTGTTTTCCTTGATTGTTAAATCGTTTTGTAACCCTGAAAAGAAAAAGCGTGCGAATGAGTTAGATACCCGTTCGCACGCCAGGAGGTTAAAAATGTATTAAATAATTACTTTCTTCTTCTCATCCAGTAAAGACCGGCAGCGCCGAGAAGCAACAAAGCCCAGGTGGACGGTTCTGGAACGCCCGAACCTTCAGGCGCGCCACGACCAATCAGGTAAAGACCGTCGCCGTTTTGTCCGACCAGATTGAAGAAATCGTTGTAGTTTGCCAGCAGGTAGTTGTAATCGCCATCCGCAAACCCTGGATCAGTTACGATATGATATTCATTGCCTTCTTCTGCCCACGCGGCAGCGTCGCCAGCAAGGAACGACAGTTTAATAGCAGCTTCGTCGTTGATTGTAAACTTGTAGTCATTTCCTTCGATAGCCAGCGTGTCGAAATAGCGGGCAGACGGGTCGTTGCTATAAGCGCTGAATTCAAACAGACCAGTCGCGCCAGCGTCGATGTTCACGTCGCCGTAGACGGTAGCGTCGCCGACAGAATTGCCGGGCGAGAAAACTGCGTCGACTACTTCGTTGCCGACTACTGTACCGTCTTCGTTCAACGGACCGACGTTCAAAGTTCCTTCAAATTCGCCCAGAAGATCAAATTGTCCCTGATTAACGTTGAGGGAACCAGCTTGCAAGGGCATGTCGTTTGTTGGATGAGCTTGAAGCTTACCAGCTCCGGTCTTGGTGATTTTACCAGCGCCGGAAATCGCGTTTTCGATTTGCTTGGTCTGTCCAGCGGCAACGTTGTAGACAAGTTCGCCGTCTTCTTGAACTTCAATCGGACCAACGCCAGCGGTTCCGTTGGAATCTTCGTCCGTTAAGAGGACAAGAGATCCAGCGTCGACTTCGGTTCCTCCAGTATAGGAGTTTTCGCCTGTAAAGAGCAGAGAGCCAAGTCCAGTCTTCTTGACCTTTGCGTTTCCGTTGATCGTACCTTTGTACTGGGTTTCGGCGCTGTTGTTGAGCAGCAACATTCCATCGTTAGCTTTAATCTCGGCTTCCGGATTGGTTCCGGCAAGATTGTTGAGCGTCTGATCGCCAGTCGATTCGATAGTCGCATTGTTGGTAACGCTGCCGGACTTTTCAATGGCGTTGGCTTTATTCAATTTCAACGTACCGTCGGAAACGATTGTATCTCCAGTATAAGTGTTGTCGCCAGAGAGAATCAGCGTACCGCCTTCCGTCTTGGTTAAGTCTCCGCCGCCGGAAATCGGACCAACCTGGTCTAATTCGTAACCATCGCCGATAATAAAGACGCCGTCTGAATCCAGCGTGATGTTTTCATCGTGAGACGCTGTTTTATTATCGTCTGGGTTAGACTCTTCATTATACTTGACGCCGATCTTTTCGGTTCCGTCGATTGGCCAGTTCTTTCCATCGTCTGTAATCGGATTCCAATAGAGCGAACCCGGATCGTCTGCCAGACCAAGATAAATACCGTCGGCTGTTGCGGTCAACGTCCACGGTTCCGTTCTGCCGGAAAGGTAAGCAGTCAAGTCCGCGTCTCCGGTATAAGAGCCGCCGGTAATCGAAACAATCTTGTATCCTTCGTCTGGAGCGTTTTCATACCAGGTTGCTTCTGTTCCCTGAGCAAAGTTGTGATTGAATTTACCCGATGTAAAAGTAAAACCGTTAGTAGCAACGAGCGTGTCGTAGTCGTCAGCAGTGAAATCGAAGTTGATCTGACCGCCGTCGACTGTAACCAGTCCGCCGACTGTCAAGTCTAAAGGTTCGGTTGACGACGCGCCAATGGTAAGCTGACCAACAGCGTTATCGGAACTGCCGATTGTTACCGCGCCGGTCCCTAACGCGACAGCATTGCCAGCAACGACAACGCCTTCTTGAATCGTGTACGCACCGGTACTTCCATTAGCGTTTGTCAATTTTAACGTTCCCGCTCCGGTCTTGGTCATTGAAGCAGACAAGTTATTATTTCCAGAAATCGTCAATTCACCGTCAGTTACGTTGAAAGTAATGCTGCCGCCATTTGACATCTTGGGTTTAATGACAGACGTTCCAGAAGAAGTAATGGTAGCTGTACGATTATAGAAGTTCAATCCTTCGCCTTCACCGGTTTGCGTAGAGTAAACGTCATCAATCGTACCGCTTTCCAGCGTAACGTTGTGCATGTGTGTGTTCGTACTAGGTTTAAGCGTTCCGCGGATGGTAATGTTTTCCTGAACGGAGCCGCCGTAACCGAACTGATTAGACTGACGGCATTCCAGCAAAGCGCCGTCTTCAATAATCAAAGTTCCATATCCAAATGTACTGCTGCCATTGTTTGGAGAATTTCCAATAACCGTTCCTTCTTTAATAATAAAATCGCTTTTGATATTTTCATTGCGCTTTGTAAGCTCCAATTCTCCCTTTCCGGTTTTGACAATTGGAAGGTTAGTAACGCCGCCATAGCTGTCCATCTTGGCGTTGATTGTCAACTTGGCGCCTTCGGCAATGACAAAGTAACCAGCGTCTTCTCCATCTGCGTACCTTGTTCCGTCCAGATGACGAATTGAGAATTCATTGAGATTGATAGCGTTGTTCTGACCGCCAATAACATGGATAGCGTTGTCCATAATGTAACTGCCAACGCCGCTCGTGCCAGTAGCTTCAGCATTTTTCGTTTGAATAATGCCGTTGTTCATTTCGATAACGGCGCCCATTGTGGAGTGGTTTGTGTCGCCATCGTTTTGAAGGATGCCGCCGTTAATCAAACTGATTTTAGCAGGAGCGTTGGAACCCCAGGAAAATACGTCGTCCTGACCGCTAAGAATGGCTGTTCCTTTAGAGCCGTCAACGATAATCTCAGAGCCAGCTTTGAGCGTTCCG